>JAJYZK010000269.1 GCA_021799945.1 Acidobacteriota bacterium | reverse complement strand
CTTTTTCCCGCAGCTCTTGCCCACGCTGACCACAAGAGCCTGACTTCTGGCTAAATCGAGAATCGCCTGCGGGACAAGATCGTCATGCAGTACGACGTCGGCCTCGCGCAGAAGACGGGCCGCCTTCAAGGTCAGCAGATCCGGATCGCCGGGACCGGCGCCTACCAGGTATACCTTCCCCGCCTGCGCCGCGCGCGGCCTTGGGTTTCTATGGGAGTCGGCCGGGGCGCCCGCTTCGCGCCGCGGCCGATCGTCGTCGGAGCCGTCGTCGGAGCCAAGGTGGGCAAGGGCCTGAAGCCGGGCCGGGCATTGCGGCGCGTCGCACACCTCCCGCTCCGCCAGTCGATGCAGCGCGGCCTTGCGCTCTTCTCCGCCGGGCGCGGCCTGCAGCAGCTCGCCGCGCAGCGAACCTATATCCTCCAGCCATCGGCCGGCATCGGGGGCCAGGCTGGCGTCAATCTCACGCCGCAGCCGCTGCGCCAGCGCCGGGCTTTTTCCAGCGGTCGAGATGGCGATTTGCAGTCCGCCGCGGCGCACGATCGAACCGAAATAGAAATCGCACAGCGCCGGCGAGTCCACGGTGTTGCAGAGCACGGAGCGTTCCGCCGCCTCGGCGAAGACACTTCGGTCGATCCCCGCGTCGCCGGTTGCGGCGATGGCGATTTCCATTCCATCCAGATCGCGGGAGACGAATCGGCGGGCCTGCCATTCGATGCGGTTGTCCCGGCTGAGCGCCTCGACTCCCGGGGTCGCGCGCGGAGCCACCACCCGCACCGAGGCCCCGCAGCTCAGCAGGGAGAAGATTTTCTCCTCGCCCACCGGACCGGCTCCGACCACCAGGCAGCGGCGGCCCTCCAGCTTTAGAAACATCGGGAAGAGATTCACGCCCACCTCGCCGCGGAAGGCCATCCGCAATTATCGCTTGGCGGCGTCATCATGGCTGGCTACTCGGCCTGCAGGGGTTGGCCCGAAGGCGTATCGCGGCCGACCGCGGCCAACTCCGCTCCCGCCAATTGGGCGCGCAGGTCCTCGTCGCTATGACGGGCAAAATAGGCGCGCAGGCTCTCCCCCGGCCTGCGGCCATGCAGGTAGGCGCGGAGCAGCCGCTCGATGGCCTCGGGGGCATCGCCGGCCAGGCAGCGATAGCCGAGGGGCCGGGCGATCTTCTGGTGCAGCCCCACGGCGCCGCCCACGCAGAAATAGTAGGCGTCGGCCAGTCTTCCCTCGTGCTTCAACTTCTTGCCTTCCAGGCCGATGTCGGCGATCCAATGCTGGCCGCAGCCGTTGGGGCAACCGGTCACGTGCAGCTTGAGCTGCTGATCGAAGCCGGGCATGCGCTCCTCCATCTCATCCACCAGCCAGCGCGTAAAGCCCTTGGTTTCGGTAATCGCCAGCTTGCAAAACTCCGTGCCGGTACAGGCGATCGCGCCTCGCCAGAACGGTGAGCCCTGCACCGGCAGGCCGAGCGACTCCAGCTCGCGGGCAAGCTCCCCGGCCCGATTCCGGGGCACGTTCGCGACCACCAGATTCTGCATCACCGTCGCCCGGATCTGGCCGTTGCCGAACCGCTCCGCCATCTCCGCCACCGATTCGAGCTGGGCGCCGGTCATTCGCCCGCGCGAAAGAGAGAGGCCGACATAGCACAATCCCTCCTGCCGCTGCGGGTGCACTCCGGCATGGTCGCGGTAAATGTCCTCGGGCACCGCCTCCTCGACGGCCGGATCGAGCCGGTAGCGAAGGCGGGATTCCAACTCCTCCTGAAAGGTTTCGGCCGTCCAGCCCTGGCGCAAAAACAGGTGCTTCATGCGCGCCCGGTCCCGGCTCTCGCGCAGCTCCGGCTGATCGCGAAAGAGCTCCACAATCCTGCGCAGCACTTCGACGGCCTGGGACTGACGCACAAACGCATTCAAGCGCACGGCCAGGTGCGGATCCGCGGAGAGGCCGCCGCCCACCCGCAGGGAAAATCCTATCTCCCGCGCGCCGCCCCGCTGACGCACCGCGGCGGTCAGGCCGATATCGTTGATTTCCGGATACGAGCACCAGACCGGGCAGCCGGTGATGGAAATCTTGAACTTTCGCGGCAGATTGTAATAGTCGTTGATTCCGATCAGCGCCCGCGAGGCCTCCAGCGCCAGGGGCGATGCGTCCAGCAGTTCGTCCTGGGCCAGCCCGGCCAACGGGCAGCCGGTGATGTTCCGGACGACGTCGCCGCAAGCGCCGCGCGGAGACAGGCCCGCCTCATCCAGCCTTTGAATGATCTCCGGCAGGGCTTCAATGGTGAGCCAGTGGAGCTGGATATTCTGGCGCACGGTGACGTCCACCAGGTCGCGCCCATGGACTCTGGCGATGTCTGCGACGGTGCGCAACTGGCGCGAACTCGCGAGGCCGTTGGGCATCGCAATCCGCATCATGAAGTACTCCGTCGCGTTCCCTTCCCCGCCTTTTCCGCCGGTGACTCCGGCGCCGTCGCCCTGGGTATAGACCCCCCACCACTTGAAGTAGGACGAGGCCCATTCCGGCAGGACGCTCTCCCGGCCCGACCGGGCAAAGGCGCGGATCTCCTCCATGGCCTCCCATGGATTCTTCTCGCGCTTTAACCGCTCCTGCCTTTGACTTCTTGTTTCTTTCACTTCAGCCATTTCGTCGCTTTCCTCGGGGTCTGGAGAACTCACCGGACTGCAATTTTGCTCAAAAACAACAAAACCCGGGCTTGGGGAGCGCTCGGGTTTCCGTACATGCTGGAATTTGAGAAGAGTGTTCTCAGGCTGGACCCGGACGCAGGTGTGGAGACCGGCAACAACAGGTCGCGTTCGGACGGCGCTGGCGCATGAGCGATAGTGTACCCTCCCTCCCTGCGCGGAGTCAAAGAGCCGGCTCCGCGCAGGGAGTTGGCGAGGAATTCGCGAGGAGTCTGCCGCAAAACCAACTGCGCAAAACCGACCGAGCGATCGGCCAGCCGCCGCGTCGCAAAATGGATCGAAAAATAGCCGGAAAATGGAACGGAAACGGACTAAGATCGGTGGGATAGGGATGATCGCCCTGAGGTCCCAATGCGTAGCCTTGCAACCCCGATTCTGGCCGCGCCATTGCTGGCAGCCCTTCTTCTGACCCCGAACCTGTGGGCCAAGCCCTCGAACAAACCGGACTTGAAGCTGATCGTCGCGCTGGATACCTCCGCTCCGGAGCAGCGGGCCATCCTCGTGGTGCAAATGATCAACAAGTCCGGCCATAGCCTGCACCTCCCCGATCCTCCTCTGCTCTGCAAACCTCTCCCCGGCGCCCTTTCGCTCGAAGTGAGGTTTTCACCGGAAAATTCCGGACGCGCGGAGAGTTCGCCGGATTGCGATCTGGACGTGGACGGCAGCGGACTGCCGGACATTCTCGAACGCGCCAAGTCCTGGCTGGTTATCAAGCCGGACCAGGTGTACGAAGCCCGGCGCCCGCTCTCCATGGGCGTGCAGATCGCCGACCCGGGCAACTATGAGATGCGGGTGATCTACACCGCTCCCTGCTCCGATCCGGTCGATATCGAACGGCTGAAACAGGCCGCGATCGTGGTGCCGACCGGCTCGTTTGCCTCCGACCGGCTGATCTACAAAGTCGCTCGTCCGAAGCCGTAAAGCCTTTGCATCTCCACTTGGGACCTGCGCCGCGCGGGCAGGCGCAGCTTTGCGTGGGTGACCTGGCCCGCCTACCGGCGGATGGACTTCATGCTCCCGGGTTGCAAGCGCGCAGCTCCTCTACGATTTCCGCGGCCGCCGAGCGGGCCTGATCGGCCTTTTCCGGCGGAAAGGAAATGGCGCCGACGCGCGCGTGCCCGCCGCCTCCATAGCGCTCGCAGATCTTCGCCAGATTCACCATGTCCTCCGGCCTCGCCTTGGTCCATGGATTGGAACCGACGGCAACCTTGGTGCGGAAGCTCGATTTGCTGAGCCCCACGCTATAAATCGCCTCGGGATGCAGCAGGTAGGGAATGAATTTGTTGTACCCCTCCAGCGGCTGGTCCGTAATGTCGAAATGGATCGTACCCTCCGAGCACTGCGCGCGCTCCCGGATGAGGGCCACGGAGCGGTGATGGCGCTCCAGGAGCGGGGGTAGAAGATCGGCGACAAACGGCTGCTCCAACACCTCGCCAAGGCTCATGGAAGTGAGCAGGGGGATCAATCGGGGAATGAACTCCGGATCCTGGCTCGATTCGATCGCCAGCGTCAATTTCATCGCCGGTTCGGCCATTTCCACGGCGGCCTGCGGACTTTCGTAGAGAGCGCCATCGACAATGTTGGCCCACCGGATCAGCTCCGCGTAGGGCTCCGTGTTAAAGCCGAAGTGGCGGCGGGCGACGTCGCCGATCAGGCCGGTGCAGGAGGTGTAGCCGGCATCGTAAAACAGCCGCTCCTTGCGCGGTCCTTCCCGGGCGCACAGATAGTGCTCCCGATCCTCCGGGGTGAGGAAGGCGCTGAGATGGTGATCGCACCACCAGGTGACCTTGGGGGATGCCGAATATTTGAAATCGACGATCGCGTTTTCATCGCCGGTAAAGTCGCGCTCACAAAACAGCGCTCCGGCCCGATGCACCAGACCGTGAAAGCCATACCGGGCGTCGGGCCGCATGCATTCCTGGTGAAAGCGCATAAACAGAGAAGCGCTGCAGGCCCCGTCGAAGCAGCGGTCATGGTAGAAGATGCGGACGTTCAAGCCGGACTTCCTCTTGGAAAATATGGAGTTGCGATGGCAAGTGACTAGGATTGCCGCCAGCGGCTCGCCTGTCAAGCAAGACTCCGGCGGGGAGGCGGGCGGGAAAGGGCCGTCCGCGGCTCGCCATCGGACCCCGTTTTCCCCATCGCGGCGCGCGATCGGCGCCCGCCGCGGGAGGCGAATCCGCTGTCCGCTCGCGTGACTGGCTCGCGTGCCTTGCTCGCGTGACGGGGCGGCAGGACAGGACGGCAAAGCTCTGTGGCATGACCGGGTATTATGGCCGGGTAGG
>JAJYZK010000268.1 GCA_021799945.1 Acidobacteriota bacterium | reverse complement strand
AAAATGGAATTGACAGCCTCCTCTCATTTATCCAGCGGCTCTTTTGTCACCTCCATTCGTTTTGCCCCGCCCCATTTTTATCGCCGCGAGGTATTCGGCTCCAACGGGAAGGTCAAGGAAATCGCGATTTTAAACGATAAAGAAGAATGGATTTATCGCCGGGACACGAAGAAATATTGGAAAATGCCGCCCACGGCTCCCCTAGACAATAAAAAAGAATTAAATACTCTTAAGGCCAATTACGACGTTTCTTCGCCCAAGGCCTCCCATGCCGCCGGAAGACGCGCTTTTAAAATCAAACTATTCTCCAAGGAAAATCATTCCCTGTCCCGCATATAATTGGGCGGATGGCGACCCGGCGAATGTATCTACGAGGGGTTTTGTTTACAACTCTCATGGCTCTGCTTGGGCCGCAGGCCCTCAGAGCCAGTTCGCCGGCAACCGCCCCGAGTTCGCCCTGCGATCGAACTCCCCATCTCGATCACCCGCATGTCCTCCTCCAAAGCGGAGGGACGCAGTTGCTGATCTTCTTACCCGACCCCGTGCGCGGCTATTACCGGGCCGAGAGATTCGACTGGTCGGGAGTGATCGGCTGCGCGGCTTACCGCGGACATACCTACTGGGGCAAGTGGTTCCCCCATTACGATCCCCTGCTGCACGATTCCATCACCGGCCCGGTGGAGGAGTTTCGCCCCTCCGATGGCGCACAAGGTTACAGCGCCGCGCAGCCGGGAGGGCTTTTTGTGAAGATTGGAGTCGGCGTGCTGCGCAAGGTCTCCGATGCGCCCTATCGATTTCAAGACTCCTACCCGATTGTGGATACCGGCAAATGGAAGCTGCGCATCCGGAAGCGCTCCATCGTTTTCCAGCAGCGCCTGATCACGCAGTCCGGAATCAGCTATCTCTATACCAAGCGGCTTCTTCTCAGCCGCGACGGCGCATCGCTGACTCTGGAGCACACGCTCGGAAACCTGGGCAGTCAGGCGATTGTCACGGAGGTCTACGATCACGACTTCTTTATGCTGGACGGCCAGCCCACCGGTCCGGGATTTGTCCTGCACTTCCCTTTTACCCCGGCGGCGGAGACGCCCTTGCAGCCCAAGGCGGCGGTGCAAGGCCAGGATATCGCCTATCTGGCGGAACTGGCCCCGGGCGAAACCGTGGCGTCGTATCTCACGGGTTATGCGGCGAATTCCCCGGGTTATTCCCTTCGGCTGCAGAATACCCGGCTTGGCGTCGGGATCGAACAGACATCGGACCGGCCCATATCCCGACTCTATCTCTGGTCGATCCGCACCACGATTTGTCCGGAGGCGTACCTGCATCTGGACATACCGCCGGGTAAAAGCGAGCGCTATTCGATCCACTATCATTTTCTGGCGCCGGGCCCCTGAATGCCGCCCGAGGGCGCGCGGGGAAAAGTGGCCTCTCCGGCAAGCAGTCCAGCCCGGATATCGAACAACGCATTCTTGGCAACGACGATCACCGCTTGACTGTTCTTCGCGCCCAGCGCCGCCGCCTTTTGACGTTCAGGTCCGCGATGGCCGAGGTCCCCATTTACCCGAGCAGGAAACGCGTCCCGGCATACTTTTCCAGCGCCGCCGGGCTTAGGACAACTCCCAAGCCCGGCGCCTCTGGAATGGGCAGCATGCCGTCCGCGTCCAGCCTGCAGAGATCGCCGCTCAGCTCGTCGATAAAGGGCGATCCCGTCAGATATTCGACCAGGTCCGTGCTGCGAAAGGCGGAGGCCAGTTGAAGATCGGCGGCCAGCCCCACGGCGGTATTCCAGCCGTGCGGAATCACCCGCAAACCACGATCCTCCGCTCTCCAGGCGATCCTGCGGAATTCGCTCATTCCTCCCACCTTGGTGGCGTCCGGCTGCACGATATCCAGAGCTCCTCGATCGATCCAGGGGGCGAAGGCCTGCCTCCGGGTAAGCGTTTCGCCGCCGGCGATGGCCACCGGCGCGCCCTGGCGCAACAGGATAAATTCCTCCAGGTTGTCGGGCGGAAGCGGCTCCTCGAACCAGCCGACGCCGTAGCATTGCAGCATCCGCGATGTCCGCAGAGCCCATGGATAGCCCTGCGGCCAGAAAGCATCGCTGGCGCCGGCGTCCACCATCAGCAAACATTCCGATCCGATCGCCTCCCGCGCGGATTTCACGATGCGCTCGTCCAGCGCATCGCTGTCGCGGCCAAACCGGCCCCATCCGATCTTGAATGCGCGGAATCCCTTCTCGCGCAGCGAGACCAGCTTCTCGCCCAGCGCTTCGGGCTCTTCCATCAGCAGCGAGGCATAGGGCCGCACCCGTTCGCGGTAGCGCCCACCCAGCAGCCGCCCGGCGGGCTGGCCGGTCGCCTTCCCCAGAAGATCCCAGAGCGCGATGTTGATTCCGCTGATGGTGTGGGTAAGAGCGCCGCCTCGTCCAAGCCAGAAGCTGTGCGCGTTGAGCTTTTCGGTCAACCGCTCTACTTCCAGAGGATTCTCGCCCAGATAGAGGGATTCGAGCGCCAGCAGAGACCCCTGAACAAGAACGTCGTTGGTGAAAACCGAGCCCCAACCGGTGAGGCCCTCGTCGGTGTGCACCGCGACCAGCGTATGCACGCAGTCGTCCGGCTGTATCTCGTTGGCCCAGCCCCCCGCCGGGGAACCGCCGCGCAAACCCGCGGCCCGGATCTCCGTAATTTTCATGAGCCTCCCGCCTTGAGTTTGTGCAGCACCCCCGCCCGCTCCGCTGGAGACTCCTGGCCGCGAGCGCCTGGTCGAAGGCCGCTGCGATGTCGTCCGCGTCGCGCCCGGAAAGGCGCGGCGGCGCAGCCGGCGATCGCCGAGGCGGCCCCGTCGGCGCCCGCCGCGCGCCGCAGGCCTCGGAGTTTACGCCAGCAGATCCAGCGCATCTTTGCGCAGGATGGTGAGCCAGGTTCCCTTGATGGCGATGATCTCTTTCCGCTTCATCTCGTTGAGCACGCGGGTGACGGTCTCCCGGGTGGTGCCCAGCATGGCGGCCAGATCCTCATGCGTGTACGACATGGCGATGCGCGGGACAAAGCGCGGCATGGCCTCGCCCTGCTCCCACGCCATGCCCAGCAGCAGTCTGGCCATACGCCCGGCGATGGAGGAGGAGAGCGCCAGGCGCGTGGCGTTGCCCAGCGCGTCGCGATACTCCCGGTTCAGCATTTTGGCCGCATGCAGGCTGCCGTCGATATGCCGCTCGATAAAGCGGAGAAAATCCTGGCGCTGGAAGGACTTCACTTCCACCGACTCGATGGCCTGCGCGGCGGTCTCGTATGCCGTTCCGGCGATCGCGGCGCTCAGACCCAGCACGTCTCCCGGCTTGGCGATGCGGATCACCAGGGTCTTTCCTTCCTTCGACGAGGCGCTCAGCTTAACGTGTCCCGCGCACAGCACGTAGACGCCGCGCGGCGGCTGCCCCTCGAAGAAGACATTGCCGCCCGGCGGGACCATCATGTGCATGCCGATCGCATCGAACTCCGCCAGCGCCGCCGGCGACAGGTTGCAGAACCAGTCCGCATGCCTTTCCTTGCAGGTAAGGCAGCCATCGTTGTGCATTGCGTCCAGACACCGGTCGGCCATAACACTCTGCTCCCGCGGAAAGTCGAATGCTTCGATGCTATCAAAGCCGGCGCGGCGCTGGCGTGCGCCTCAGGCCAGCCTCGAAATCCGGCCGCCGCCGGCGCAAAGCTCAACGCGGCCCGCTACGGAACAAGAACCCCGGCCCCATTGATGGCGTCGCTCTTGACCGCTTGCAGCGCCTCATTGGCGCGGTCGAGCGCGAAGACGGTAACGCGCGGCTTCAGGCGGATCTTCGCGGCGATGGCCAGAAACTCCCGCGCGTCCCGGCGTGTCATATTGGCCACACTGCGAATCTGCCGCTCGCCCCACAGCAGCTTGTCGTAGTCGAACTCGGGAATGCGGTCGAGGTGGATGGCGTTGATGGCCACTACGCCACCCTTGCGCAGGCTGGCGAGAGCGGCGAGAACCACGTCGCCGCTCGGGGCAAAGGTCACCGCGCGGTCCAAGGCCTCGGGCGGAGGATCTCCCTCGCCGCCTACCCAGTCCGCGCCCAGGGAGCGGGCCAATGCCCGATGCTGCTCTCCGCGCGTCGAAACGAAGACCCGGCATCCCCAGAACTGGAGCACGGCGATCGCCAGATGCGCCGAGGCGCCGAAGCCGAAGAGTCCTACCTTGTCCCCCGGCTCTACGCCCGCGACGCGGAGACTGCGGTATCCGATAATTCCGGCGCAGAGCAGAGGCGCGGCGTGTAGATCGTCCAGCTCAGCCGGAAGGGGAAAGACGAAATCGCGGCGGGCAACTGCGTATTCCGCGTAGCCGCCGTCCACCGTATAGCCGGTGAAGAGGGGTGCGTCGCAGAGGTTTTCCATCCCCCGGCGGCAATAGGGACACTCGCCGTCCGTCCCGCCGATCCACGAAAGGCCGACGCGAGAGCCTTCGGGCATGTTCGGCGATCCGCCCTCGACAATCTCGCCCACAATCTGATGGCCGGGGATCAGCCGCTCGCGCAGCGGCGGCAGTTCCCCTTCGAGGATGTGCAGATCGGTGCGGCAGACCCCGCAGGCGCGCACCCGCAGCAGAAGCTGGCCGGGGCCCGGAACCGGACGCGGCCGCTCCTCGATGCGCAGCCGCTTCTCCGCGGCATCCAGCACGGCTGCTTTCAAGTTCATACCCTCCGGGAGGCCCGGCTAAAGCTGGCCGCGGCGATCCCCTCGCCGAATTGCGCGGCGCACCGGGCCGTCATCCCTGTCCAATCCGCGTCCACGCCGCAATGCGTTGCCCCGTGCAGAGCGAGACCTCAGGTGAAGAGGATCTGGCCTCCTGCCGCCTTTTCATAAAATTGGCCCACGGAGATCACTCCGTCGACCTCGGCGCAAAAATCGGCGGGCTTCAGATGGAACATCTCCACCGTAGCGCGACAGGCGTAGATCGCCGCTCCGGCGTCGTGAATCATGGTCAGGAAC
>JAJYZK010000267.1 GCA_021799945.1 Acidobacteriota bacterium | reverse complement strand
AGCATTTCCGCCTGGCGGATCGCGTTCCCGCTGCCCGTGCTGAGCTTCTTCAGCGCCTCGGAATAGCTGGCCTGCGCCCGGTCGAGGCTGACGCCCACCTTCTGCAAATCCTCCACGAAGCCCACGAGTTTGTTGTAAAGCTCCGCTCCCCGGCTGGCGATCTCCTCGGCGTTCCGCTTCTGGCGCTCCTGCCGCCACAGGTAGGCGACCGTCCGCAGCACGAACAGCAGGGTGCTCTGGCTCACCAGGAGCACGTTGCGGCGCCATGCCTCCTCCCACAGGTTCTCCGCCCGCGAGATAGCCAGCATGAATGCCGGCTCGATGGGAACGAAGAGGATGACGAAGTCCAGGGTATTCAGCTCATATAGGCTCTGGTAGCTTTTCTCCGCCAGGTCTTTGATATGGCCGCGGACCGAATTCAGGTGCCCGGTCAGCGCCGCGGACCGATCCTCTTCCCTGTCGGCCTTCATGTACCGGTCGTAGTCCACCAGCGAGACCTTGGAGTCGATCACCAGGTCCCTGCCGCCGGGCAGCCGCACCACCACATCGGGTTGGAACCTCTTTCCGTTCTCCCCTGTATAGCTCTTCTGCACGAAGTATTCGCGCCCCGCGGTCAGGCCGGATTCTTCCAGAATCCGCTCCAGAATCATCTGTCCCCAGTCTCCCTGCGTTTTGCTCGAACCCTTCAACGCCCGCGCCAGATTATTGGCCTCTTCGGTGATCGTCTGATTGGCCTTGAGCAGGGCCCTGACCTGCTCACCCAGCGCCGAGCTGTCCCTGGCCTGCTGGACACTCGCGCTCTGCAGCTTCTCCTGAAAGTCTTTCTGAAAGTCCTTGATTTGGTCCCGCAGCGGCCCCAGAACCTGGCCCAGATCCACCCGGTTCTGGTCTGCGAAGAGCTGCGCCTTTTCCTGCAGGACATCGCTGGCCAGGGATTTGAAGGTATTGGGCAATCCCGCGCGGAGATCCCCCAGCTCCCTCTGCGCGGAGGCATTCCGCTCCTCCTGGCGAGCAATCTCCGCACGCAGTTGGCCGGTCTCCGCCGCGGCCTGTTCCAGTTGCGACCGCTCCCGGTCCAATCCGGACCTGGCCTCGCTCAAAAGGTTTTGCACGATCTTCAATTCCCGGGCCTGGGCGTCACGCTCGGCGGCGCCGCGAATGCGTTCGAAATACCAGGAGAGGGCCGCGCCAGCCGAAAAGGCGGCGGCCGCGGCGGCAAGCGGGAAAGCGGTTCCGGAAATCATGGCTGTTTGGGCTTCTCCCGACTTTACTCTCCTTTTTCCGCGATGGAATTGCAAAGAAAGGGTTAATCGAGGCCGGCCGCTTGGGGCGGCGCTTTACACCCCGTAGGGCGCTCAGTAGACTGAGAGCTTTGGAGCCGTCATTCGCAGGTGGCTGGCTCAGCCTCTTCTTCCCGCCGCTGTCTCCCTCCGGAACGCGGTTTCGCGTGCGGCCGGGCGTTTGCTCGCGCGGACGGGGGGCGAGTCATTCCGTCCCGGGCCGAAGAACGGGCAAGCCGGGAGCGTCATGCTCCCGGCTCGGAGTTGTGCGCGAGCGAATCCGAGTTGGGGCACGGGCCATCGAAGTACGATTGAGTTTCGAAGAGACAGGAGACAGGCATGGCAGCAGTGGAAGAGAAGGTAAAGCAGATTATCGTGGAGCAACTTCAGGTGGACGAAGCCGAGGTGACTCCAAGCGCATCTTTCCAGGAGGATCTGGGCGCCGACTCGCTCGACGTGGTGGAGTTGGTGATGCAGTTTGAAGAGGCCTTCGATCTGGAGATTCCAGACGAGGACGCGGAAAAGATCAAGACCGTCAAGGACGCGATGGACTACATCGAAAAGAACGCGAAAGGCGGCAAGTAATTTGGCGAGACGGGTCGTGGTCACAGGCATCGGGCTGTTGTGCGGGGTGGGCAACACCGCGCCCGAAGTCTGGGAGAACCTGCTGGCCGGCAGGAGCGGCATGGCCCCCATCACCAGCTTCGATACGACGAGTTTCTCCGTTACCTTCGCCGCCGAGGTGAAAAATTTCGATCCGCTGGATTTTGTAGAAAAAAAAGAAGCCCGCAAGATGGGGCGCTTCATTCACTTCGCGCTGGCCGCTTCCCATGAAGCGATCACCAGCTCCGGGCTAACGATTACCGCCGCGAATGCGGACCGGGTCGGGGTCCACATCGGCTCCGGGATCGGCGGTTTCGACGTGATCGAGCGGGAGCACACCGCGATGTTGAAGGGCGGCCCGCGCAAGATCTCTCCTTTTTTCATTCCTGCCTCCATTGTCAACCTGGCGGCCGGCCAGGTCAGCATTCGCTACGGCGCCAAGGGACCGAACGAAGCAACCGCAACCGCATGCACCACGAGCGCCCATTCGGTAGGGGACGCCTACCGGATCATCGGCCGGGGCGACGCCGACGTAATGATCGCCGGCGGCGCGGAGGCGGCCATCACTCCCATGGGAGTGGGCGGGTTTGCCGCCATGCGGGCGCTTTCCACCCGCAATGACGACCCGGAACACGCCTGCCGTCCCTTCGACATGGACCGTGACGGATTCGTGGTGGGGGAGGGCGCCGGCATTCTGATTCTGGAGGATCTGGACCACGCCCGCTCCCGCGGAGCCAGAATTCTCGCCGAAATCGTGGGCTATGGCATGAGCGCCGATGCCTACCACATCACCAGCATGGCGCCGGAGGGCGAAGGTTGTCTGCGGGCCATGAAGTCCGCGCTGGACTCCGCCCACCTCGGTCCCGAGGCCGTGGACTACGTCAACGCCCACGCCACTTCGACCCCGCTCGGGGACGTCCTGGAAACCGCGGCCATTAAGAAACTCTTCGGCGAGAGGGCGAATCAGGGGCAACTGCTGGTCAGCTCCACCAAATCCATGACCGGCCATCTGCTGGGAGGCGCCGGCGGCCTCGAAGCCGGAATCACCATCCTGGCGCTGTGCAACCAGATCGCTCCTCCGACCGCCAACCTGGACCGCCCGGACCCGGCCTGCGATCTGGATTACGTGGCTAACCATCCGCGGAAAACGAAGATCGATGTGGCTCTGTCGAACTCCTTCGGCTTCGGAGGCACCAACGGCGCGCTGGTCTTCCGGCGCTGGGAAGAATGAACTCGGCCGCGTCCTGACGCGCCAGGCGCAAGCTCGCCTTTAGCCTCACATCATCATCGCAGCCCCAGCCATCAACAACACCATCGCCGCCCATAGCGCGGTGACGGCGATCGCCGCCCGCCGGTGGGAAACCCCGGCGACGATGGCGCTTCCCATGGAAAACAATGCCAACCCCCAGACGGTAAAAACCCCCGCCTGCGTGGCGAGAGACATCAGCCCCGGCGAAGTCTCCGGGCTGAGATAGAACCCGAGGTTCGAGCCGATCGGATTTTTCAGATCGAATTGGTCGGGGTTCACCCCGGCGTAGAGCGCCACCACGGCCAGAAGGTACTTCAGATTCACCGGAAGGGTGGAATAAAAGTACACCGCCAGCATCTTTCCGTGGCTGGCATGGCCGCCCATGACCAGGTTGAGCACGGCCAACAGCAGCGCCGCCGCCAGGGCGGCCAGCAGCAGGCCGATGGCCGGAGCCGCGTAGGATGTGTACGCGATGATTTGCGCCGTCGTCCGCTTGATCCGTGCGACCTGCGCCTCAGGCATGTCTTCCATTTGCCGCCGTCGCTGACCGGAGCGCTGGAGCACGGTTTGTGCCACCGTCTCCCATCCAACCTTCTCCTGCACGGCGAATGTGAAGCAAAAACTGACCATAACCGTGATCGCAAACGGTAACCACCAGCTTCCGCTGCGCCGGATATCCAGATAGGTTTTTGACGGAGAGAGAAATATGTACAAGACGCGCTGCCATTGAGAGAGAGGCTGCGCATCGCCCTGGGAATCGGCAGTCGTCCTCATCGAATTCCTCCCGAGGGAGAATCCAGCGCCGGGTTCGCGCCATTGTACCCCAGGTCCAGAAAGGCCGAACCAGGCCAGGAATCAGCCGCCCGGAGGTCCGAAGCGGGCCCTGCGCTGCAATCGTCCGTCCTGGACTGGCGTGGAAACCGCCTTTGCCAAACCACGGGGCCAAACCAGGGGGGCAAACCACGGACGACCCATTTCGGATCGGATGACGACCCGTTTCAGATTGAATTCCGATCGATGGGTCCAGCCGTTGCCTCCACCGCCGGGTTCGGGAGTCCCAAGGCGCAGCGGAGTCGAGGGGCGCCGACTCGGATCCGGTCAGCGATACTTCGGTCATGCCATCTTCGCCGTATGGCCGTGTCGGCCGCCCTTACGGCAAGCTTGTACTTGTGGTCTTCCGATGGAGTTGGGCCTGGAGCAGGATGCGAATCGCGATCGGGATCATTGGAACCACGGGAAGCCTTGTCTGGAACCATGCTCGCCACTCACCTCCACGGTCGCGGACGTTTGATAATCTGGTAAACCCAGAAGTTTCCAGGACCCCCCATGATTGCTTGCAGGCTTCGATTCAGGTTATCTGCCGCCCCGCATCGCTTGCCGATCCCCCGCCGTTTGCTGATCGGCTCCATTTTCACGTTGGTGATCGCCGTCTTTGCTGCAATGGCTCCGCCGGCTTCAGCCGCGGCTCCGAAGGCCCACCGGGCAAAGACGAATACCCACCGGGCGGGAAAAAGGGTCCACACCCGCGCCCATGGCCGCGCACCGCGCGCGCATCGCGCCCGGAGGCACGGCCGCCGCGGGCATCATGCCGAGAATGCCGCCCCAATTGGACCGGAGCCCACCTCCAGGCCTGCGCGGGCCGAGTTGACCTCGCTGCAGATGCGGCCCTTCCGCGCGCTGCCCCCGCTTCGTGGCTCGCGCGAGTCTCTGCTGCGCCAGAATGAGCGGGACCAACAGGAAGGGCTGCGCCCAATCCAGGACCGGGAGGCGCTGGTAGCCCTGCTGGAAACCCGCCAGCTCGTTTCCCTGCCCTCCAGCCCAATGCTCCGGATCGACCCCCGGCTGGCCCAGGACGAGCGCTACTGCCG
>JAJYZK010000266.1 GCA_021799945.1 Acidobacteriota bacterium | reverse complement strand
GATTCCAGGCTCGCCGTGAATTCCGAGTCCGACCGCTGCGCGCCCCCGCGAAACCGAGAACAGGGGCGCCTGCGCACCCGGCAGCGTGCAGCCGGCGAACGCCACGCCGAAGGAGCGGGTGCGCTCATTCGCCCGCTGCCCGACACGGTAGACGTCGTCCAGCGACATTCCACTTTCAGCGGCTGCGCCCGCGATTTTGAATACGGAGACGTCCCCCGCGATTCCGCGACGGCGGCCCTCGTCACCTTGGGCCGCGCTCGCGATGTCGTCGGT
The DNA here is from genome assembly GCA_021799945.1 of Acidobacteriota bacterium. Lineage (GTDB taxonomy): Bacteria > Acidobacteriota > Terriglobia > Terriglobales > Acidobacteriaceae > PALSA-350. The sequence goes on along the minus strand of JAJYZK010000266.1, from coordinate 4,745 downwards.
CACGGCGAGCACTCGAACCTCGATGCCCTCTTCCCGCAGTTGAGCCGCTGCGGCGCCGAAGTTCAGCACGTCGCCGGCGTAGTTTCCGAAGCCGAGCAGGACGCCGCCGCCGCGGTGAGCGCGCTTCGCAACGCCATGAACCAGCCGGCTGGAAGGAGAGGCGAATACCTCGCCGACGACCGCGGCGTCGGCGATTCCGGCTCCCACATACCCGGCAAACGCCGGGTAATGCCCGCTCCCGCCGCCGATGACAAGAGCCACCTTGCCGCGGCGTGAAGCCCTGGCGCGCAGAACGCCTCCGGGCGCCGGCCTCACCAGCTCCGCATACGCGTCACAGAAACCGCGCAGGGCGGTCGCGGCAAACTCCTTTGGATCGTCGCAAAGCTGTGTCATGCCACGCACTCGGCCTCACCGGGCGGTGAGCAGAATCGCCCAGTCGTTCCGGTCGGGGGGCGCAGGCGATGTCCATGGCGTTTCCTGCACATCCGGAAGATCGATTTTCTCCCCCGTCGCCCCGCTGAACCAGTAGGCGCGGTACCGCGCGGGCTCCAGTTTCACCGTCGCACGGCCGCCCTTCGGAATGTACACCGCATAGGTCTTGCCGGGATCCGCGAGGCAATAATTCCCGTTGTTGACCAGCTCGTCATGCGGATTCGTCTTCCACCACTCGAATGCTTCGAAGAAGTCCACCATGTGGCCGTAGCCGAGGAACATGGTCATGGTGTCATCCCCGCGGCCATTCATCCATCCTCCGCCCATATCGGCTCCGACGTTGGTTCCGCGCCGAACGGTTTCGCCCGCGGTTTGATACGCCCCGGCCATCGCGATCTCCCACGCCGTGCGCCTCAGCGCATCGGCCGAGTCGGAACCGGGCGCGGCCCACCGGGGATAGTGGTCCTCATACCCATATTCTTCATTCGTCTGCGGAATGATGCGCCCTGTTTTCTCCTGCAACTTGCGCGACTCCAGCATAAGCCGATGCTGGTCACGGGACCAATCCTGGTAGGAAGTAAAGCCGAACCACGAAGACGCCCGGTCCTGATGATCGTTGCTGGCCGCCGGATGACTTGTCGCCAAATGTTTGTACGGGTCGAGGTTTTCAATCAGCATGCCCGTCTCATGCGTCCATTTCTCGTCGCGGTAAAGATCCAGATCGTCGCCCAGATCCCAGGTGATATTGGAAAATGCCCCGAAGCGATTTATAGCATACCGGATAAAGCGACGTTCCTCTTCGCTGCCCGCCTCCGGATGGACTTTGCTATCGTTCATGTCCAGCACGACGGAAATGATCATGTCGCGGTCGCGGGCGAACTTCAGCATCCGCTCGAACTTCCGCCAATAGGGCAGGTTGAATCGCGAATAGTCGAATCCGGGATGCAGCGGATCCGCCGCATCCTTTGCCGGCCAAGCCGCGGTATAGACCGTCCACTCCGGGCCGACCATCGCCGGTTCGCCGAAAAACGTGATGTCCTCGCGGCCCGCGAGCGTTACGCGCAGCCGATTCACCTTCAATCGGTGCAACCGGTCCACGCTGTATTGAATGACGTGCTCGTCGCGAAAATTCACCAGCCAATAGGCCGTCGCGCCGTTGAAGAAATAATGCTCGCCGTCGCCGGACCAGATGAAATGCCATGGATACTTTGGATCGATAGCGATGGGGCCGCGCCGATGCGCGTCCGTGGCATGGAATTCGCCGGTGGCCGTTCGCCGGAACTTCCCTTCGGCATAGGTAATCGCGTAGGTGTAATCGCCGGGCCGCGCGGGCATGAAGCGAATGCGATAGGCGCTCCCGTCGGCGCTGTCGGCAAATCCATCGACCTGCCAGCTCTGGGAGCCGTCTTTCGCTTGAAATTTCCCCGAAAGGGATGCGTCAATGAATGGATTGGCCACATCCGGATGGTCGATGGCCGCGGTAATCTCCACGAAATCGTAGGCTTCCACCGAAGGCGCGGCCGTGGAGAACGTCACCGATCCAGGCTGGCCCAGCATGGCGGCCGGCCACAGGAGCAGCGCGGCGAATGCGCCCGTGAGGCCGGGATACCCGCCATTCTTGAACACCCTTTTGTAGACGATTCTCTCAAGCACAAGACCCTCCCGAACTTCCTCTCGCAGGACTGCGATAGCATCTGCGGGCCTCTCGACAGTCTGCCGATGCTAGATCCACCGGGAATGTGCAATCTAGAATTTATCGGGACAAATTTTGTGGGAAACCTCTGGCCCCGGATTTGGCTCCGGACTCCTGGTCCTCGAATAGGATGTGCGCCCGCCGATCGAGCTACACAAGGAATTGGATCTTGTCCCGGACACAAATCTGTTTTTCAACAAACTCCTAGTGGCCTGAGTCTGAAGTTCGCAGAACAAAGGAACTGTCATCCTGAGCGGAGTTTGGCCGGCTGTTGGGCCAAACGGAGTCGAAGGATCCGTGGTTGTTCTTGAGCGAATTTCCGATTCGCCATACTAGTGGAGCGCCGAGGCCAGCGCCTGCGCCAGCCTGTCGTTCTCTTCCTTCCGCCGCACCGCGGCCCGCAGATGCCCCGGGGGCAGCGCCGGATAGTTGCCGCAGTGGCGAAGCACAATGCGGAATTCGGCGATCATCCGGATCCAGCAGGCGGTGGCGTCCACGCCGCCCGGCAACCGGAAAAGCAGAAAATTCGCGGCGGAGGGATACACGCGCAGACCCAACGCATCCAGGCGCGCCCGCAGCCCCAGCCCGCGCTCCCGATTCAGCGCTCGCGCCCTCTGCGCATAGTCGAGGTCTCCAAGGGCCGCGCAGACGGCGCGCGAGGCCAGAGTGGCAATGAGCCATGGCGCCAGGCATTCCTGGATCGCACGCGCAACGTCCGGATGCGCGGCGGCGTATGCGGCGCGAATTCCGGGCATGCCGAAAAACTTCGTCACCGAGCGGAAGACGATCAGATTCGGCATGCTCTGCACGTCGCGCGCCAGGGAGTCTTCCGGCGCGTAGTCGATGAAGGCCTCGTCGAGCAGCAGGCGCGCATTCCGCCTGCCGGCCATCGCGGCGAACTCCAGCAACTCCTCTCTGCGGCGCAGCACGCCCGAGGGATTCTGCGGATTGGCCAGAAGAACGGCGTCCTCGCCCTCGAGCCGCAGGCTCTCGGAGTCCAGGAGAAAGTCGCGCTCGGCATCGAGCCTTCGGCCGACGATCTCCACCCGCGCGCGCTCGAGCGCGCTCCGATATTCGCGAAAGCACGGCTCCGGCAAGAGGCATCGGCGAACGCCGAGGGCGCGGAGCGAGGCCTCCAGCAAAGGAACGAAGCCATTCGCAACGACAATCTGCTCCGGCGCCGCGCCGGCGTACCGGGCGATGGCGAGCCGCAGCTCTTTCTCGTCCAGATCGGGATACTGGGTCAGCGCCGCCGGATCGGCCAGACTTTCCCGCAGCGCCGACAAAACGCCGGGGGGCGGGCCCTCCGGATTGATGTTCGCGCTGAAGTCCAGAAGCGCGGCGGCGGGAAGGCCGAAGCGCTCGGCCAGTTGGCGCAACTGGCCTCCATGCGCGGGCAAAGGCTCTATCATCGCGATTTTCCAGGCCGAAAAAACGCGGTTAGCAACATGGCGAAGGCGACGCCGAGCGCGGCGACGCCGGCAACCAGGCGAGCGGCCCGCGCCGCGTCTTCCGGGCCGGGAGGAGCGAATCGCCCACCCATCGCCGGCGCCGGAACCCATTCGCCACCGTAACTGTTTCCCCCTCCCAGGCGCACGCGCAGCGCCCCGGCCATGGCGCTTTCCGGCCGGCCCGCATTCGGGCTCCGGTGCCGGCCTCCGTCGCGCAGCCAGGTGCGCCACGCGGCGCGCGCGGCGCCTCCCTGCAGGGCCCCCGCCGCCAGAACGATGCCCGCCGCGGTAAGCCGGGCGGGCAGGTAGTTCGCGGCATCGTCCAGCCGGGCTGCGCATTTGCCGAAGTAGAAATAGCGGGAGTCCTCGCGCCCGATCATGGAGTCGAGCGTGTTCACCGCCTTGTACGCCATGGCCAGCGGAACTCCCCCGACGGCCATATAAAAAAGGGGCGCGATCACCCCGTCCGAGGCGCTCTCCGCCAGGGTTTCGATGACCGCCCGGCTGATTTCCCGCTCATCAAGGTCCGCCGTATCGCGTCCGACAATGCGGCTCAGCCGCCTGCGGGCCAGAGCAAGATCCCCATCCGTCAGAGCCCGGAGCACCGCGGCGGCCTCCTGATCGAGGTTGCGCGCCGCCAGGCAGGTCCAGCCCAGAACCAGCTCGCAGGCGCAGCCGGCGGCATTGGAAGCGCCATAGGCCCAGCGGATCGCGCCGGCCGTCGTGGCCCAGGTCAGGGCCGTCAGCCCGGCCGCCAGCGCCGCGCCGCGCAGCAACTCCTCCGCCGCGCTCTCCCCGGGACGGCGCAATGCGATCTCACCCCGCCGCACGGCGAATCCGATCCCCCGCACGGGGTGCGGAAACCACTCCGGATCCCCGGCGATCTGGTCCAGGAGATAGCAGGCCGGCAGAAGAAGGATTCGCCTCATTGCGGGCTCCTCCGCCCGGAGCGCAGAGCCGGGCTCGGGTACGGCAGCCCGGCCCAGCCGAAGATGCGGCCAACGTCCAGGGAGGCGGAGACCGCGGCGGCAAGCCTGTTCAGAGACTCCTCCCGCATCTTCCGCCACGAGGACAGCGCGGGCGCGGGCCCCAGACCGTGAAAGTCGCGGGCGGCGGCCAGAAAGCGATGCCGAAAGCCGTCTTCATCGAAGATTCCGTGCAGATAGGTC
>JAJYZK010000265.1 GCA_021799945.1 Acidobacteriota bacterium | reverse complement strand
GATCTGTCGGGCGGATCTGGCGTGGGCCTCTTTTCCCTGTCAGGATCTTTCTCTTGCCGGAGGCTGCGCCGGACTCCGGGGCGAGCGCTCGGGAACCTTCTGGCTGTTTTGGCGCCTGATGGAGAAGCTGGCCGAGGAGGGTCGAGCCCCGGAGCTGATCGTATTGGAAAACGTCTGCGGCGCGCTCACCTCGCATGACGGCGCGGATTTCGCCGCGATCTGCGGCGCGCTGGCCGACTGCGGCTACCGCTTTGGGGCGCTGGCCATTGATGCCGTCCATTTTCTACCGCAATCCCGGCCGCGGCTTTTTGTGATCGCCGTACGGGTGGGGCTGGACGCGGCCAAGCCGTTCGAGTCGCTGGTGGAGAAGTTCGGAGATCGGAGCGAAGAGGTCGAACGCGGCGGCGGCCGGCTGTGGCGCTCCGCCACCCTGCTTGCCGCCCATGCGAAGCTGCCGAAGCGGCTGCAGGAGGCCTGGATCTGGTGGAGGCTTCCCATCCCACCGCAGCGAACCGCCAGTTTGGAAGGGATCCTCGAAGCCGATCCGGAGGGCGTCGCCTGGAATACGCCGGAGCAGACGCTGCGCCTTCAGTCGATGATGAGCCCGCTGCACCGCAGGAAGGTGGAGCTGGCCGCCAGGGCGCAAAGGCGGGTCGCCGGCGCCGTTTACCGGAGAACCCGCAGGGATAAGAAGGGCCGGCCCCTGCAGCGGGCCGAGGTCCGGTTCGACGGCGTGGCCGGCTGTCTGCGCACGCCGGCGGGCGGTTCGAGCCGGCAGACCATCCTGATTGTGGAGGGGGGGAGCGTCCGTTCGCGGCTGCTGTCGCCGCGCGAAGCGGCGCGGCTGATGGGGCTTCCGGAGAGCTACCGGCTGCCCGAAAATTACAACCAGGCCTATCACCTGGCCGGCGACGGAGTGGCTGTCCCGGTGGTGCGATTTCTGGCGGCGCACCTATTGGAGCCGCTGCTGGCCGCCTCGGGGCGCAACAAGGACGCCGCCTGACATGCTCCCGGCAGGCGCGCCGGCGGAGGAGCCGGCTGAGCGGCGCAGCCGCATCATGCGCTCCGTCAAGGGCCGCGACACCGCTCCGGAGATGGCCGTGCGGCGCATGGTTCACGGCCTGGGCTACCGCTACCGCCTGCACCGGGGCGATCTTCCCGGCAAACCGGATCTGGTCTTTCCCCGGCTCAAAAAGGCCATTTTCGTGCACGGATGCTTCTGGCACGGCCACCCCTGCGCCCGCGGCGACCGGGCGCCCCGCACGAACGCCGAATACTGGCGGAGAAAGATCGCCGGCAATGTCGCCCGGGACGCCGCAAATCTGGCCGCGCTCCAGGCGATGGGCTGGCGGCGGACCGTAATCTGGGAGTGCGAATTGAATCCGGCGCGGGTGCGAAAGCGGCTGGCCGGATTTCTGCGCTGAAGAGCGCGCTGGAGAACCGCGGCGAAGGTCCGCGGCGAAGAACCTGGGCCGGAGCCCATGCTGGAGCTGGACGCCCCCCTGCCGGCGCCCGCCGAATCTGCGAAGCCAACTGGGCAGCGAACCGCCGGCGATTCAAAGATGTAAGAATCAAAAGCCGGGGACATCCTTAGAAAGCTCGATCGATGGTGTGCGCCAAGCTTTACGGGCGCGGCGGCGCCCGGGAGATCCGCGCGGCCGGGATGTCGTCGAAGCCCATGGCGGAAAAGTGGCGCTCGCGGATATGGTGGAAGGGCGATCCACAACCGGGACCATGCAACGCGTCGTGAAAGGGTATGGCGGGGAAAAGGCTCATGGCTAAAACCATCGCGGTGACCGGCGGCGGCGGTTTTATCGGGCGCAACCTGGCAGCCGCGCTCAACGCGCGCGGCTGCGACGATCTGATCCTGGCCGATCGCCTGGGCTGCGATGAGAAATGGAGAAATCTGCTGGGACTGCGCTTTGAGGATATCCTCGATCCCGGCGACTTTCTCTCCGCCGTTGAAACCGGCAAACTGGGCGAACTGGACGCCATCGTCCATCTGGGCGCGTGCAGCTCGACTACCGAGCGCGACGCGGATTATCTTTTGCGCAATAACTACCACTTCACTCGCGCGCTCTGTGAGTGGAGCCTGCGGCATAAGACGCGCTTCATTTACGCCTCCAGCGCCGCCACCTATGGCGATGGGAGCTTAGGCTACAGCGACGAGGATGCGGCCACGCCGGCGCTCCGCCCGCTGAACATGTACGGTTACTCCAAGCATCTGTTCGACCTGTGGGCGCTTCGACGCGGGCTCCTCGATCGCATTGTCGGGCTCAAGTACTTCAACGTTTACGGATCGCATGAGGGCCATAAGGGCGAAATGCGGTCCATGGTCAACAAAGCCTGCGCTCAGATTGCGAATTCCGGCAAGGTGCAGTTATTCAAATCGCACCGGCCCGAGTACCGGGACGGCGAGCAGCGAAGGGATTTCGTTTACGTAAAGGACGCCGTCGCCGTGACGCTGTATTTTCTGGAAAACCGGGGAGTCGGCGGCCTGTTCAACTGCGGAACCGGCGAGGCGCGGACCTGGAACGATCTGGTGAAGGCCGCCTTCACCGCCATGCGGAAGCCCTGCAACATCGAGTACATCGAGATGCCGGAGGCTCTGCGCGGCAAATACCAGTATCTGACCCAGGCAGAGACGGGCAAGCTGCGCCGGGCGGGCTATTCCAGATCGTTTACCTCGATCGAAGACGGAGTCGCCGACTATGTAGCCACCTGCCTGACCCCGCGCCGGGCTGTCGAAGGAAGCCGATGACGAATCTGCTGGAGCGCAACCGCCGGCCCTTCGCCGCCATCGGCAATGACGATGCCATCTCTGAGGTTTTTTCGCGCCAACGGGAGGCCCTCGGCCGGCCGGAAGAGGCGCCGGCCGCCGGCTTCGTGACGGCGCGCGTCCAGAAAGCCCATAAGGAAGCTCATAAGTTTCTGCTGCACACGATCTGCGATCCGGCCGATGAGTGGCTGCGCCCGCGGGTCTGAAAGGCCTGTATCCACATGCTCACGACGACCACTCCCGCCACGGGGCCCGCTCGGCAATGGTGAACCGCTACCTCTTACGCAGCGCGTTTGCCGGCGCCCTCGGCGGGTTATTGTTCGGCTTCGACACCGCGGTAATCGCGGGGACCACGACCACCGTGGCCTCGACGTTTTCGCTCAACCCACGGCAGCTCGGCGTCACCGTCGCCGCCGCCCTGGTGGGCGCCGTCATCGGCGCCGTCTTTTCCGGATATCCCGGGGAGCGATGGGGCCGGCGGGACAGCCTTCGGCTGCTGGCGCTGCTGTATCTCGTCTCCTCGCTGGGGTGCGCCTTCGTCTGGAGCTGGCCGGCGCTTCTGTTCTTCCGCGTGATCGGAGGGCTGGGGATTGGAGGCTCCTCCGTGCTCAGCCCCATGTACATCGCGGAGATGGCTCCGGCGCGGCTGCGCGGACGCCTGGTGTCGCTCTTCCAGATCAACGTCGTCGGCGGCGTGCTGCTGGCCTATTTCTCCAATTACCTCATCGGCCTGTTGCATATGGGTCTGCGGGAGTGGCGCTGGGAGCTGGGCGTCTCCGCCATTCCCGCGGCCGCTTTCTTCGCGACGCTCTTCGGAATCCCCCGCAGCGCCCGCTGGCTGGTCAGCCGGAGCCGCCTCGATGAGGCCCGGCAGGCGCTGCGCATGACTGGATCGCCGGACTCGGAGCGGGAGATCGCGGAGATAGCCGCGTCGATCCATTTCGAGCGGAGCAGCGAGCCGCTCTTCCAGGTCCGGTATCTCTATCCCATCTTTCTAGCCGTCGTCACCGGCGTCTTCAATCAGCTATCCGGCGTCAACGCAGTCATCTATTACCTGAACGATATCTTCGCCCGCGCCGGCTTCAGCCGCACCTCGGGCAACCTGGGAGCGGTGGCCGTGGGGGCCACCAACTTTGTGTTCACGATGGTGGGCATGGCCCTGATCGACAAGCTGGGCCGCAAGGCCCTGCTGTTGCTGGGCTGCGCGGGTTTGTCCGCCTGCATGAGCGGCGTCTTCTATGTGTTCTGGAGCCATCACGGGCAATCGCTCCTGGTCTGGCTCCTCATGGCGTATATGGCCTGTTTCGCGCTCTCCCAGGGCGTCATCGTGTGGCTGTACATCGGCGAGATTTTTCCCACGCGGGTGCGCGCCAAAGGCCAGAGCCTGGGCAGCTCCGCGCACTGGATCATGAACGCGGTCATCTCCGGAGTCTTTCCCGCGCTGGCCGCGCGCTCCGGCGGCTATCCCTTCCTTTTTTTCGGAGCCATGATGGCCGTGCAGTTCTTCATCGTGCTGTTCTTCTTCCCCGAGACGAAAAACGTGAGTCTGGAGGAGATGCAACGTCGGCTCAAGATCGGTTGACAAGGCCGCGCGCCTGCCGGCTCCTGGCCGGGGCCGCTTGAGAATGTCAGGCCAGCGACCGGACCTCTATTCTGCGGTACCAGATCTCCGCGAACTCGATTTCAATGGCGAGTTTTCCTCGGGTAAGGGGAATGAACCGGCCGGGATTCTGCGGATCCGGCTGCTGCAGCATCGAGACGACGTTGACGCAGCGCCCGTTGACAATGTGCGCGGAGCGATCGCCCTGCCAGATCACTTCCACCACGTTCCAGTCGTCGAGTTTCTCAAAATTGCCATCCTTGATCTTTCGACCGCCGGTTGGCTCCTCCGGTTGGGTGTTTTGGCGGCGCGCTTCGTCGGCGCTCGAGGCCGTCCAACCATTGGGGCCGAGGCCCTCGCCAAACAATCCGTTCCCGTGGTGGTTTTGAATGCCGCGTATGCCGCCGACCAGGAAATAATCGCCCACATCTCCCTCTTCAATCTGGCACTCGACCATTGTCGGCCAAACTTTGTCCTCGCCTACCAGCCCATACAGAAGGCCGTTATCGCGCTTCGTCATGGTGCGAGGAGGAAAGCGCTTCACGCCCCATTTGTATTCCACGCGGATGTGGACATTCTCAAACTCCCGGTTGGTTGCGATATAGCCCGGCTCCGATGGCTCCGCGGTGACTTCATTGCCCAGGATGTGAAGCATATCCTGCTCCATCA
>JAJYZK010000264.1 GCA_021799945.1 Acidobacteriota bacterium | reverse complement strand
TGAAGGACCGCTATGCGGTCAACGCCAACGCCTTGGCCGATTTTATTACGCGCAACAGCATGGCGAACGTGGTGAGCGCGATCCCGGTGGGAGCCGGGCGAGTGGTCGTCTTTAATAGCCTTGGCTGGAAGCGCAGCGGCCTGGTCTCTCTTGACGTCGAAAAAGAACACGATATAGTGGATGCCGCCACCGGGCGGAAAGCGCCGTATGAGATTCTCGATTCGGGGCGCGGATTCAATCACATCCGCTTCGCGGCGGACGATATTCCGACCTTCGGATATAAGGTCTACTCGATGCAGCCATCTCCGTCGCCTGCCGAGCAGCCTGCGCCCGGGCATAGCCTTACCATGGAGAACTCCTTTTATCGCGTAACGTTGGATCCCTCCACAGGCTCGGTGCGGAGCATCTACGATAAGCAACTGAATCGCGAACTGGTCAATGCAAGCAGCCCCTACCGCTTCGGGCAATATCTGTACGTCAGCGGCGGAGACAAAGCTCCAAACCGAATTCTCAGATATAGCCATGTTGAGCCCAAACCGGAGCTGAAGATTCACCCCTCCGCGAGCGGCAGCCTCATCTCGGTTTCCCATCCCTTTTATGGATGGGTGGCCCGGATGCGCAGCGAGGATGCCAATACGCCGTCGGTCACGACTGAAATTCGCCTTTTCGATCAAACGAAAAAGATCGAGTTCGTCGAAGAGGTGGATAAGAAAGAGGTCGACTCCAAGGAGGGTGTGTACTTCGCATTCCCGTTTGCGATGGATCACCCTGAGTTTCAGTACGAAATTCAGAACGGCGTCGTCAATCCGGCGAAAGATATGTATCCGGGAGCTGGGCATGAATGGTTCCCGGTGCAGCACTGGATCGCCCTGCAACAGAACGGTCTGTCCGTCGGGCTGCTTCCCCTCGATGCCCCGCTGGCTACCTTCGGCGACATCAATCTCGGCCAGTGGCCGGATCAGTTTGGCGACCGACGCGGCACTGTGTTTTCCTACGTCATGAACAACTACTGGGATACCAACTATCGCGCCGGACAGGGCGGGCGCTTCACCTTCCACTACGTCCTCACCAGTTCGCCGGCTACCGACGCGCCGGCGCTGAGCCGCCTCGGGTGGGAGGAGATCACGCCGCTGGAGGCGGACAGCGTAACCTCCCAGGATAAGGCGCTTTCGCCGCCGCAGGAGGAGAACCCAGGCAGCGCAGCCGCCCAGGAAGCCGCCGCCAATCAGCTCATGTCCTCCGGAGCTGCGTGCATCCTCGATCCGAGAACAGAGAGCTTCCTCAGCATCGACGATCCGAGCGTCCTCTTTGAGACCTGGAAACCGGCGCAGGACGGAAACGGGACCATCCTGCGCTTTCTAGACCTCGGCGACAAACAACGCACCGTAAACGTTCATTTGCCGCTCTTGCATATCGATCAGGCATGGCAGACCAATGCCGTCGAAAACGATGGGCGGCAGCTCTCGCTCCCGGATGACCATGGGTTCGGCTTCGTCATTCATCCGCATGAGATTGCCACGGTGCGGATTGTGGGATCGAATGCATGCCAGGCGCATTGATGGCCTGGCCAACTCCGCGGCTTCGCCGGTCCGTGGCTTGGCGTGTAGACTACAACGGAAAGAGGGGCCAGGCCGCTTCCGTCCATGCTGCGCGGGATGCAGAGAGCGGAGGCGCTTCGGTCATTTCCGTGGAGGTCGTTCCGCTCGTCCATGATTTTCTCTCGTCGCAGGTTCCTTTCTCTGTCCGCGACCGCATGGAGCACGAAGTTGCTGGGACAGGTTGCGACTCGAGGCCTGAAGCAGGGGCCTCCGCCTCCGTCATCCGGGCGTCCGTTCCTGGCGCACTTCACCGATGTGGCGGCGAGCGCCGGATTGTCGCTCCCCACCACCTATGGCGGAGTCGCGCATAAGGAGTACATCCTGGAGGCCGATGGCTGCGGCTGCGCCTTCATCGACTACGATAATGACGGGTGGATGGATATCTTTGTTCTGTCCGGAACGCGCCTGGAGGGCGCCCCGCTCCATACCAGCAACCGGCTCTACAAAAACAACCGGAATGGAACATTTACCGATGTCACCGAGAAGGCCGGTCTGACAGCGACCGGATGGGCCATGGGAGTCTGTGTCGGCGACTATAACAACGACGGCTACGAGGACCTATTCTGCACCGGCTATGGCCAGAACCGGCTCTATCGCAACAACGGCGACGGCACCTTCACCGACGTGACGGAACGGGCGGGGCTCGCGCTCCCGGCCAATCCTCCCACCTGGAGCACGGGCTGCGCCTTCGTCGATTATGATCGCGATGGAAATCTGGATCTTTTCGTCTCCACCTATGTCCAGTTCGACCTGAAGACGGCGCCCAAGCCGGAAAATGATGTCAACTGTAACTGGAAGGGCATCCAGGTCAACTGCGGCCCACGCGGCCTGGAGCCGAGTTTTCCGGGAACCCACGTCCTCTATCGCAACAACGGCGACGGCACGTTTACGAATGTCACCGCGCGGGCGAAGATCGCCGGGCCGGCGCGCGCCTTCGGGTTGACGGTGGTCGCGGCCGATTTCAATGAAGACGGATGGCAGGACATCTTTGTCGCGTGCGACTCCACGCCCAGCCTTCTCTATATGAACAACCACGATGGAACGTTTCGCGAAGAGGGGCTGTTTCGCGGCATCGCCCTCAGCGACGATGGAGCCGAACAGGCAGGGATGGGAATAGGCGTGGGAGACTACAATCTGGACGGACATCTGGACCTGTTCAAGACCAATTTTTCCGACGACAGCAGCGACCTCTACCGCAACGACGGCCACGCCAATTTCGAGGATGTGACGCGGGCCAGCCGCATCGGCTACGAGTCGCGCTACACCAGTTGGGGCGCGGGCATCGTGGATTTGGATAATGACGGTTACCCCGATGTCTTTCTGGTGACCGGGAGCGTCTATCCCGAGTTGGAAAAGACGCTTCCGCAATACCCGAATAAGAGCCCGCGCCTCCTGTTCCGCAACCTCGGCGACGGGACGTTTGACGAGATTGGGCAGTCTGCGGGTCCTGGAGTGACGGCTGCTCATTCCAGCCGGGGCTGCGCCTTCGGTGATTTCGACAATGACGGCGACCTGGACATCCTCATCGTCAACCTCAACGAGCCGCCTTCTTTGCTGCGGAATGACATTCGGGGCCACCCGCACTGGATCAAGATCAAGCTCATTGGAACCAAGTCGAACCGCAGCGCCATCGGCGCCCGCGTCATCGCTCATTACGCAGGCAAAAGCAACGTCCAGACCCTTGCCAGCCAGTCCAGTTATCTCTCGGCGAATGACCCGCGGCTTCACTTCGGCCTGGGCTCGGCGCGGCAGGTGGATTTTGACATTTTTTGGCCCAGCGGTCAGGCGGAACAACTGAAAGGCGTCGCGGCCGATCAGTTGATCACCGTGCAGGAAGGGAGAGGAATTGTTGCTACGACACCGTTCCGCGCGGGTTAGCGCGCTGGCCGACCGACGATTCCAGCCCCGCGTCCCCGTGTTCTTCGGATCGCTGCGTCCAGCCGTTCTCCTCGCCCTGTTCGCCTGTATTGTCCCGTCCACTTCGGCGAAGAGCCCCAGCCCTCCGGACAACAGCGCGTGCGACGTCCGCGCCGGTCTGCGCAGCGTCGACGCATTGCTGCGGCAGCATCGGCGGGCCGAAGCCGCCGCGCAACTGCATCTGTTGCAAAAATGCCCGAACCTCGCTCCCCTCGAACTCTTCAATGTTGCGTGGGCTTATGGCAAACTCCAGGATTTCAACGCCGCGCTTGGGCTCCTCGCCACGATTGATCCGAATGTGCCGGATGCCCTCACGCATGCGTATGCCGTCGCCCTCGCGGAGTTTGAGCTTGGCGACTACGCGGCCGCAATCAGAACCCTCACGGCCACGCAGAAGACGCATCCGCTCAATGCAGACTGCGCGAACCTGCTCGCCATTTCTTACGCCAAGAGCAACCAATATCAAGCGGGCTATGATGTTCTGCGCGATCAGTTGCGGCGGAATCCACGGGACCTCGATTGTTACCTCAATCTCATCACCCTGCTCAGCGACGACGGCAAGTTTGCCGAGGCGCAAAAGGTGGCGACGGAAGCGGTCGGGATCTTCCCCACGACGGCTGAGATATATATTGTCCGGGGCGCCACCGATACGTTGCTGGGAAAATTGCAGGATGCGCGCAACGACTTCAGCACAGCCATCACGATTTCCCCGGCCACAGCCGAACCTCGCTTTTTCCTTGCCCTGACCGATTACCGGCTGACCCACTATGCGGATGCGGCCGCCGATCTTCGCAGCGCCATGCGCGCCGGGGTGAACAGCTCGGATCTCGAATATCTCCTGGCCGAGTGCATGCTCGAGCTTGACCCGACCCATCCCGCCGAAGCGATCGCCGAACTGGATAAGGCCATTCAGCTCGATGGCCGTTCGGCGCCCGCGCGCGCCTTACGGGGCCAGCTTCTGCTCGAGCAAGGCGACCCACAGAAAGCGGTCGTGGATTTGGAGATTGCCCACAAAATAGATCCCGCCATGCGCAGCGCCGCCTATAACCTGGCCCGAGCGTATTCTGCGCTTGGCAAGCGGCGGGAAGCCCAGGCCCTCTATCGCCAGATCCAGACGCAAACTACAGATACCGTTACGGGTCTGAGCAATCAGCGCATGAAGCAGGTCCTGTCGAGCGGCCCTTAGCAAGTCGCTGTTTTCCGGCAGCCTCTTGAATGGGCCGGCGCCCTCCATGGGGTGACGCGGATCGCGGTCGATGGCGCAATTCGGCGCGCCCCTGTGCATCCCGGAATTGCGAGAAGATAGTATGCTGATAGTGAGTTCGACCGTTGACCTGGCCAGGACGCCCATCTCCGAAGACGGCGCCCGCAAGCGCAGAGGCGAGAAACAGGCGACGCCGATCCGGATGGCTTGTCGGCGATCCGAACAGGATTGGTCCCTTGGTGAGCCGGCGCGGATTCCCCCCTCCGCGGAAGGTCGGCGTTAAGACTCATGTTCCGTGAATGGTTCGCCGCGTATTGTTGAAGCTCGCGGCGCTGA
>JAJYZK010000263.1 GCA_021799945.1 Acidobacteriota bacterium | reverse complement strand
GGGTAGCTGGGAGGGCGACCCGGTCTACCAGGGCTTCAATACGCCCTTCCGCGCAACCCAGTTCGCGGTGATGGCTCTCTCCACGCTTTATCCGGGACCGGCGACGGAGAAAAATTGGGATGCGGCTTCCCCCGCGCCGTCCACCCGGCTGGCGAAGAACAATCTGCCGTTGCTGCTGGCGCAGCTTGACCAATACTGGGATCTGGAGCCCGAGCCGGTGCTGCGGCAGGTGCGCAGCGTGCTTACCGGAAGCGACCAGCCCCTGGCCCGCGAGGCCGCGGCCCGGGCCCTCGGGCACATGGCCGACCCGGGCGCAATGCCGGCTCTGATCAAGGCGCTCGGCGACCAATCGAAGATGGTGCAGATCTCCGCCGCCTACGCCATTCGCATGGTGCTCTCGCGGCGCCAGGCGGAGGCGCCCGCGGGCCGCAGGCTGCTGGCGGCGGCTCTGGCCTCGCCGGATGCGCGCACCCGGTGGGGAGCGACGCGGGTCTTCAATCAGCACTTCCGGGAGCTTACGGGGGATCCCGAACTGCTGGCCGCGCTGGAAAACGATCTCGCCGATCCTGCCCCCTACGTGCGATTTCAGGCCGCCGGCGGCGTCTGGCGCTGGTACTACTGGCAGGTGGATCGGCCGGAGATGCGGCGCAGCACGCTGGAGTCTCTGGCCACCCGGCTCAATACCGAGCCCGATCCCATGGTGCGGCGCGGCCTGCAGGAAAGTATCTATGACCTACTGGACGAGAACACCGGATATCTGACGGCCTGGGTGCGGGCCAGCGCTCAGGAGCCGGACAAGCAGGCCATCGCCGCGGGCTATGAGGCCGTAGTGCGGGACCAGGCACAGGTTCTGGCCAAAGTGCTGCGCGAAGGAACGCCGATGGGGCGGGAGAGCCTTCTCAACGCGCTGTGGGACTTTCATATCCGCCACTACTCTCTGCCGCCGGTCAACGCGAAAACGGTGGAGATCGGCCTTCCCGCGGTGCTTACCAAATACGTCAGCGGAGTTCCCGATCTGCATCGTCCGGGCTATGAATACCCTCCCTACCGGGAGACCGTCGACTTCAAATACGACGTTCACAACGGCTTCTTTCAGACCCGCATCGGCAACGACAGCGACCTGCTGCACTTCTTCCAGAGCTCCGGCCCCGAACTGGAGAGCGCGCTGCTGGCCTGCCTGAACGGCGCGGACGACTCCATGAAGATCGAAGTGCTCAAGGCGGGAAGCACCTTGAGCGGAGCGGGCGGCCCGCGGTTCGCCCTCGCCGCGCTCAATCTTTCGCAGGATCCCGATCCGGACGTGCGGGAGACGGTGCGATATGTCTATCAGGATGGACAGCGGGGAGTGCTGAACATCGATCCGCCGGAAGCCGGCGGCGGCTCCCAGGCGGGCGCGCCCGTGGACCCCAACCTGGTGAACAAGGTCGTCGAAATCCTGAGAGGAAGCGATGCGGAAAGCCAGGCGGTGGTTCTCCCGCTGCTGGCCGCGCTGCCGAGCGATTCCCCGTGGGGACGGCAACCCGCGGTTCTGGACTCTCTGCGTTCGCTTCTCGAACGCCAGCCGCGCCCGCAAAACTACGCCCAGGTGCTGGACGCGGCCTCTTCCTTTGGGCGGCTGATGCAGGATCCGGAGCTGCGCAACCAGCTTCTGGCCGGGCTGAACGATCCCAACCCTGAAGTGCAGAGGGCCGCGGTACAAGTTGCGCTCGAGCACTTCCTGAACGATCCGCAGACCGCTCCGCTGGTCAAAACGGCCTTCGCCAACCTGGACACCTCCGGGAAGACCGTCCTGCTCGAAGAGGTCGCCAATCCCAAGTTCCTGCTCAAGCATCGGGGAATTTCCGGCGGAGCCGTTTCCCAGGATCAGCAGTATTTCCTGAGCAAGGATCTGGCATCGATGAAGCCCCCGAATCTGATGGACAATCCGATTGTGCTGGGCGCCGTGCTCGATTGTCTTCAGGCCCGCGACGCGAATGTGCGGGCGGCGGCGCTGGACGCGCTGCGAGGCGCGAAAAACGTAGAGGCGCGGCCGGAGTTTCGCGCCGCCATGGGCCGCCTGCAGACGGACAGCAATCCCCGTCTCCGGCTGATCGCCACCAGCGTGATGCAGGGCAAGCCGCTGCGGGAGGCGCTCAAGGACGTGCAGCCCGGCTCCGTGCTGGACTTCAACTATTTCGTCGCCAAGATCGAACCGATCCTGGCCACCCCGGGCGCCGACGGCAAGGCCTGCGTCTTCTGCCATGCCAGCCACGTCATCTTCAAGCTTGCGCCTCCCAATGCCGCAGGCGTGTTTTCCCCCCAGGACAGCGAACAGAACTACAAATACGCCATGCACGTCGTCGATATCGGCGACCCGACGCACAGCCTGATGCTGATCAAACCCACCCGGCCCACCGACTCGGCCGGCAACGTGGGCGATTATCTGGCCACCCACAACGGGGGTCAACGGTGGAAGGGGAATGAGCAGAGCTGGCAGTACCAGACGATTCTGCAATGGATTCGAGGGGGCCGGCTGGAGACCGCCTCGGTCGCGCCGGCAGCGTCTCACTAGACCCTGCCGATAAATAGCTGAAGATGTTTTTGGCTTGGGTTTTCATGCAGATGACGGCACAAAAGAAATGGCGCTGGCGGCGGCGCGGAAGCACGAATGCGTGCACGGGGAGAGGTGGCGGATGGAGATTGGGCAGTGCTGGAGCGCAGTGGCGGGAATTGCCCAGCAAGAATCCTCCATACCAGACGGTGCATGGGCGGTTCCAGCAGTGGGTGCGCAGCGGGCAGTTAGAGAAGGCGCTGCGCGTGGTCGCCGAACGGCTGCGCCAGGCAGGAAAACTCGATCCCGGTGAAGGCTGCATCGACGGCAGCTTCGCGGCTGCGAAATAGGGGGCCTCGCAGGGGGCAAGACCAAGCGGGGTGAGGGAACCAAAATCATGGCCATCGCCGCCGGCAGCAGCGTTTCTCTGGCTGTCACCATCGGCTCGGCCTCGCCGCACGAGTGCAAGCTCGTCGACGAAACGCTCGCTGGCAGGCTCCTTGACGAGCCGTGCGAGAAGCCGATCGGCGATACGGCGTATGACATCGGATCCGCTCGACCGGCCATCTGGACGAGGAATACGGGATCGAGAGGATTGCGCCTAACCGCGGGAGCCGAAGCCAGACGCAGGACGGCAGAGCGCTGCGCCGCTACCTGCGCCGCTGGCCGTGGAACGGCTGTTTGCCTGGCTGCGCTGGTTTCGCCGTCTGGTTGTCCGCTACGCGTTTCCCGCGGAAAACTTCCTCGGCATGGTCCAGCTCGGCTGCATGAAGATTCGGTTGAGGCGCCTATATCTTCGGACGGCGGGGAGACGCTCCAGATACCGATTTGTCGCCACCGCCAGCGGCCCACCGCGCACACCGAATGACTTGGCGAGGATGCGCGCTTTGTGCGTTATGCATCCGAAAGCCAGTAGAATGCCAGCCATGCCCAATGTAACTCTCTCAAAAGAACAGCGGGAAGGAGCACTCAGGACATTGAGCGCTCGATTCGAAAAAAACATGCACCGCCATCGTGGTCTTGAATGGGCCGGAGTTAAGTCCAAGCTGGAAGGCAATGCGGCGGCATTGTGGTCGCTCAATGAAATGGAAAGAACTGGCGGTGAACCAGATGTCGTTGCTTTCGATAAGAACGCGGGCAGGTTCGCCATTTGTGATTGCTCACGGGAAAGCCCGAAAGATCGCCGCAATATCTGTTACGACTACGAAGGTCAGCACAAACGGGAGAAGGAGGGACTGCCTCCTCGAGGAAACGTCGTCGACATGGCGGCCTCCATGGGAATTGAGCCGTTAACGGAGGAACAGTATCGGGAGCTACAGAAGCTCGATGAGTTCGATACGAAAACACAAAGTTGGCTGAAGACGCCCGCGGATATTCGAAGACTCGGCGGCGCTATTTTTGCCGACCGGCGCTTTGGGCACGTCTTCGTGTACCACAACACCGCCCCGTGTTTTTATAGTGGCAGGGCTTTTCGTGGGTTGCTGCAGATCGAACTTTGAGTAGGCGCACAGGCTGCTGTTCGTGCGCAAGGATCGGATGCGCGCGCCGGTGGAGGATTTCATCGCAGTCGCGCTGTCAGGCATCGCAGCGCTGAAACTCAGTCCGCTCCAGCAACGATCGCTGTCGGCTGCAAGGGCAAACGTGGATTCCGGGCGCAGGACTGCGCCACTGCGTTGCTTGAGCCGCTCCTTTTTTGGGGGCGCCGGCTGCGCAGGAAGATGCCGCCCCTTATTCGCAGTTACACGCCTTGGCCTCCGCTTCCCGCCGGCGGACCGCAGCTCCGAAGGGATCGGTCAGGATGTCGAGCCACAGGGGGTGGGGCGAACTCTCAGCCTCGTAGTTGTCGCGCCAGTTCCACCACTTGTACGGAGCAGTCTGCGGGTAGCCCTCAGGAGAATCCTCCCCAATCTCCTGTCGGCCGAGCGCCGTCATATCCAGATAGCTCCAGGTAGTTCCCAGCGCCTCGTCGCCTCGTCCGTTGATCAGGTAAGTGCGGAAGACTTGCTCGCCATCGCGGATGAATGCCGTGTGGCCGTGCCACTGGTCTACGCCGAAGTCCGCGTCGAAGCTATCGGTGATGGTGTACCAGGGCATCTGCCAGCCCATGCGGGCCTTGAGGCGGACGATCTCCGCCTGCGGCGCGCGGGAGGCATAGACGAGGGTGGTGTCGCGCGCGTTCAGATGGGACAAGTGCGAGACTTGATCGGCGCCCAGCGAGCAACCGCGGCAGGCGTGGTCCGGCCAGCCGAAGACCCCCGGCTCGAAAAAGGCGCGATACAGGATTAACTGCCGCCGTCCTTCAAACAAATCGACAAGGGTCACCCGGCCGTTGGGTCCGTCGAACTCGTACTTCCTCTCTACCGCCATCCAGGGCATCCGACGGCGTTCGGCCGACAGCGCATCCCGGGAGCGGGTGAAGGCCTTCTCCTTCACGAGGAGTTGCTGCCGTGCAGCCTCCCACTCCTGCTGCGACACGATCGTGGGTGTCTTCATCGCGAGATGCCCTATCCCGTGTTCCTTGTCTCTCTCTT
>JAJYZK010000005.1 GCA_021799945.1 Acidobacteriota bacterium | reverse complement strand
CAAAGATCTTCTGCTCGATATCGACGTGCAGGGCGCGGCGCAGGTTCGCGCGAAGGCTCCCGATGCGGTGAGCATATTCGTTCTGCCGCCCAATCCGGAGATTCTGGCCATGCGGCTGCGCAATCGGAGCCGGGCGGAAGGGCGCGTGCAGGAGAGCGAAATCACCCAACGGCTGGCCAAGGCCCGGGAAGAGATTCAAAACTATCGCGAATATCGCTATATTCTGATCAACGATATCCTCGACCAGGCGGTCGGAGAGCTCACCGCAATCGTGACCGCGGAGCGGGCGATGCGGTCCGGAAGAACGCCCACGCCGGACACTCTGCGCATGATGCGAGGGGCGGAAAGCTGCTTGCAGGCGAACATGGCGGAGAGACTCGCTCCGGTTCTCTCGTCGTTCGGCCTGCTGAGCGTGCAAGCCGCGCATGCCTGATGCCGGGGATTTCAGGAGGGAAGTATGAATCCGGGGAACGAAGTGGAGAACAACTATCGCTATGTCGTCCTGGCGGCCCGCCGCGCACGGCAACTGCAAAGCGGTTGCCAGCCGCTGGTTCCCGCCCGATCTACTAAGGCCTGCCGCGTGGCGCAGGACGAAATCGCCGCCGGGAAGGTGAAGTTAACTCCCGCGGGGGCGCCCACAGAGGCCCCGCCGGCGGCCGGCGCCGGCCTTTCCACAGCCGCGGAAAAACTGCATGCGGAGCCATTCGACGCCGCGCCGGATCCCGCCAGGCCGGTTAGTTAGATTTTTGTTCCCGGTTTCACCTCTGCTCCCGGCCGGCATTCGCTCTCAACCCTTTCGGGTCCCGGTCAGCGACAGAAGGCCGCGCGGAATGCCCGCGGCGTGAGCTTCTTAACCGCTTTGAATCGCCGATTGAAATTGGCGAGGTTGCGATAACCCACCTGGTCGGCGATCAGCGCTATCGGCGTGCGCGAATTCATCAGCAGCGCGCACGCATTCCCCACGCGAAGCTGTATGACGTATTCACCGATCGTCATGCCTGTCTGTATCCGGAACAGCCGGTGAAGGGAACTGCGGCTGAGCGCTGCGACCCGCAGAAGCGTGGCGATGGAAACGTCCTCCCGGTAATGCTCATGCAGGTAGGAGAGGACGCGCCCGATCCGTTCTTCCGAGTCGGCGGAAAATCTCTCCTGCTGGCTCGGCGCCGAGGTAAGCGGGCGCGGCTGTGGATCGGCCGCCAGAAGCAGAAGAAGGCTCAGCAGGGAAATCAGCCTCTTCGCCCGGGTCTGTTGCAGCATGCTCCGGATGATCGTCTCGGCCTCCGCCCGCGTCGCCTCGGAAAAAGTCAGGGCCCGGGCGGAGGCCTGCAGAATTCGATCGATGGGATGGAGTTCGATGTGCGGCCCGACCATCCCCTTCACAAATTCCTCTGAGAACCACAGAACGATGGCCTGATGCATCTTGCCCGGATCGACATCCGCGGTCGAGCACCAGGTATGCGGGATCCTCGGCCCGATCAGAACCAGATCGCCGGGTTCGTAGGGCGAAATATTGTCGCCGATGAACCGCTGGCCGCGGCTGTTTAAGGTGAGCGTCAGTTCGTATTCGGTGTTGTAATGCCATTCGAACGGAATGCGGGCGAGGCGTCTGTCAAACAATACCCACGAAGATTCGTCCGGGGTGGGGATGGGCTCGAGGTAGGGCTTCATGCAGGAGGCCTCATCGAAGGACTCGTCGGCTGATTCGCGGAGACCGATTTGCGGAATGACTCCCCGGAATGACTCCTCGAAATGGCTCCCCGAAATGATTCGATGATAGCGAAATTCGCCTCGCCTGTGAGATATTCGTACCGGTAGTTGGGTTCGCCGGTCAACAAGGCGGGAGAACGCGGTTGTAGATTGTCAAGAGCGGCGATCGTCAACGCAGGCGATCAACAAAGGCCGAAGCACGGGAGGCGCGCTATGGCGGCGAAAGCGGAAGTTTCCGGCAAGCCTGGTGAAAACAGCTTGAGTGCGGGGGGCGCGAACCGGCCTCTTCGCGAGATTCGAAAATCCCTCCCCCTGCGCGTGCTGTCGGAGGCGGACTTCCGCCACTGGCAGACCTACGGCTTCGTCGTGATTCCGCAGGCCGTTCCGGCCGCCAATCTGGAGCGCACGGTGGAGTTCCTGTGGGCCTTCCAGGAGATGGATCCCGCCGATCCGGCAACCTGGAATGCCGGGCAGCTTCGCGACCATGCGATGACCGAGCTGAATTACAGCGGCATGGTGGAGGCCTACAACCATCAGACGCTGTGGGATAACCGTCAATGCCGGCGGGTCTACGACGCCTTCGTCGATATCTGGGACGAGGAGCGCCTTTGGGTGACGATCGATCGGGCAAACCTGAACACGCCGAATCGCGAGAGACGAGCCTTCGGCGGCTTCATTCACACGGACGTCGATACCACGCTCGATCCGTTGCCGGTGAACGTGCAGGGAGTGCTTTCCCTGATGGACGCGGACGAAGAGACCGGCGGCTTCCAATGCGTTCCTGAAATGTTTCGCACGTTTGATGAATGGCGCCGGCGGCAACCCGCGGGCCGCGATGGGTTCAAGCCGGATATCGCCGGCTTTGAAGTGTATCCTGTGCCGATGAAGGCCGGCGACCTGCTCATCTTCAACAGCCTGCTGGCGCACGGCATTCGCCCCAACCGGTCGAAGACCCGGGTGCGGATGGCGCAATACATTTCGATGACGCCGGCCGATGAGGGCAACGAGCAACTGCGCCGGAGGCGCATCGAATCCTGGTCGGAGCGGCGAGCGCCCGAGGGCTTCGCCTTTCCCGGCGACCCGCGGGAGTGGGAGAGAACGCGATATTCGACCGCGAAGCTTACGGATCTAGGCCGACGGCTTCTGGGTCTCGATCGCTGGGAGTAGATTCCATTCTGTTGCTGCAAGGACTCGGAGGATGGCGCGCGGATAGCGAAACTGCCGTGGGCCGAAGCGGACAGCCGCCGGGCGGCGCTGTTTGATGCATATGCTGTCGAGTGGCTGAAAGCCTCGAGTCGAAGCGCGGCGAGCCGGCGCTGGGAGTCATCCGCGCGAGCGTCTGCCAGGCCGAAGCTAGCGCGGAACGCAGCCCCGGATCGGCCATACGTTGCGTGGAAATCCCCTTCAGGGATGCGGCGCCGCTCTAGGCGCATGCTTTGCCCTTCAAGAATTCGAGCGCGATCGCGCGATTTAACTTCCCCATTTCAAAATCGTTTTGGCTCTGCGAATCGAGAATGCATTCCAGACAAGCCTCTCGGCAGCGCTGCTGATGGCGCGCATCGCCTTCGAGTAATCCGATGGACCGCTGAAGCCAGGCGCCCTGCTGGAAGAGCAGAGAAGCAATGTGCCCAGATCCGCCGGGAGCGCTATCAAACAGATACATGCGCCATTGATCGCCCACGCCGCGCTCCGCACTCAACGAGATTTCGCGCACGTCAGCTTCGACCATTGCCGCGCCGGTGATACGCAAAGCATGTCCGAGTGAACGGGCGATGGATTCGCTATCCGGGCGGGAATGGTTGGGAGTATGCATGGCGTGAACTTCGATTTGGAGGAGGTCAGTATCGTTCTCTGCCCCGAGGAACTTGTTGCGCAATACAGGCGTGGCGTCGGAGGCCCAGCAGCGCTGGAACGAGCTGCCCGCCCAAAGCGGAGCATGATCTTCAAATCCCGATGGCAGATTTTTTCGCCCGTCTCCCATTCGGGCTTCATAGTCGGCATAGCCGCAGGCAGTGCAGATTGCAAAGCCAAATCCCATCCCGGAGTTGGCGGCGAAGATCGTGCCGCCTTCACAGAACTTTGCGGAAAGACCCTCGCAGCCGCCGAATGCAGGAAATTCCCGATATCCCTGCAGACCCTGGCGGTTCACAAAATCGACCGTGGAGGTCACCTCCGCGATGCCGACGCGTTCCGGGTCGCCACTCCAACTGGGAGGGTCCCAGGCTGCGCACGAGTACCCGAATCGGGGCACTAGCACGTGTTTGCCCCTATTGGCGCGCAGGGGATCAGAGCAGATCCTGCATTGTGTCGCCTTGTCATGGGTCTCGTAAAACACGTGCCCATCTGTGCATTCGAATCGATACTTGACCAGTCCGAAACCACCGTCCTTTTCGAAGCTGCGGACCAGGCCATGCGACGCGTAGATGCGTCCGCCAGCGAGCAGTTTAGAGCCTGGCACGTATTCGTTCAGAGCGATAATGCCATCTCGCTCCAGCTTGACCGACCCATGCTCGTTCCTCAGCCCGTCCTGCAAAACCCTGAGCGCCTGGACTCCGATGGGAAATCCATAGCGCGGGAGAACGCGAGCGGTCGCCAGGGATTCGATGACGGATGTGCGGGCCAGTTCGAGGACCTGGTAGGCGATGGCGTTTCGCAGAGATTTGTCGCTGGCGCTCTCCCACTGTTTTAACAGCAGCTTGTAGCAGTCGATCCAGTCCTGCGCGTGCCCCATGAATGCTTTTCGGGCCGCGGTCAGCAACTCGGCGACCGGTTTGCCGGCGAGCGCAGTCGAGTCGAGCAGGCGATCGAAATCGCCGGCGATCGATGATGGATCGCGAATGAGGTAATCAAGAAATCCAACAAACTGGGTGTGCAGTGGCGTCGTGGACTCGCGGGGGCCAAGCCACGCCGGGCTCGGCTCCGCGAACCCTACATACCGTTCCGCATCGATCCTCTGGGATGACGTGCCGAAACGTCCAGGCTCAAGTGAATCGACGCGGCAAAACCATCCCATTCTGCCAAACGCGTCCATCGCGCCAACGACGCGAAATGGGAACAGTGTGCGGAAGAACTCTCCCAGCAGAAAGGCATTCAGGTGCAGGGCTGCGAAGCGCTCCCGGTCGAGGAAGATGGACGGCCTGCGCAGAGGCTTCGAAAAGAGCGCGCCAAAGTCCTTGAACACCGCCTGCTCGTATCCGAGGGAACGCGCATAGAGAGCTACGAGAGCCGAGCCGTCGTTGCGGCGGCCAGCGCGGCCGCTGCGCTGGAGGTAATTTGCTTTGCCCGGGGGAACATTGGCGAGCAGCACGCCGGAGAGGCTGCCGATGTCGATGCCGATCTCGAGAGTCGTTGTGGCGCTGAGCACGTTGCGCGCGCCGCGCTTGAACAGGTCCTGGAGCCTGGCGGTCTCCTGCGAAGCGAGCTGCGCGGAGTGCTCCTCTGCCCACAGGCCCCAATCGCTGCCGCGGAAGTTCGCGAAGTCGACGCGTTCACGCTTGAGTGCGGGATCCCGGTCCAGTTCTTCCTTCGACACGGGCTCCAGCGCTGGCATCCGTTTGAACTCCCCCGGTGCGCAGCCTAGGACAGAACGCGGCCAGACGGCTCCGGTGATGGAAGAGCGGAACAGTTCGAGGGGCCTGCGCAGCAGAAGGTTCCGAAAGACGACCCGCAGCACGTCCACCGAAACGGTCCCTGCGATCCTGGTGCGCGTTTCGAGCCAGTCAAGCCGATGCCGCTTAGCGCCTTCCAGAAGAGAATCGAAGGCGTCGCCCAACAGCTCCTGAGCAGCCTGTTCCAGGCGGCTATCGTCGAGACCGAGCTGACGAAGCACCTCCCGTGCGAACTTGGCCCGTTCCGAGCGCAGCGCCTCGGTAAACATGGGTTCGATCTGGATTCCGGGATGCTCACGGGAAATCCAGCGGCCGATTGGGAAGGAAAAGATTGACGCGTCGTCCCGGCCAGCGTTCTCTTGATCGTTGTACGTGATGTTCCCGTTCTTGCGGAGCGTGTCGCAAATTGCCGCCAAAAACTGGGGCCAGATCGAATTCAATCGGGTTTGCTCGGTGGGGGCAAGGCGCTGCAGACGGGGCGCCTTGCAGACCTCGATTGAAGGATAGACAACCTCGGCCAGACCAAGTGTTTCGAGCGAGTGAGAACGGCGCAGCAGAAACTCTGTGGCCAGGATGCGCAGCGTGTCGTTCTGGATAGCCCTGCCGTTCTCATCCCAGAACTTCTCCCATTTTTCGGGCCAGTTGGCATTGGACGACGCGCGATGGTCGGCAGCGGTTTCGCGGGCAAAGAACTGATTGAGTTCGCCCCGGCCCTTCATCAGTCGTGACCATGCGGACATGGTCCGGCCCTGGAGTTTGCTTGCGAGTTCCTGTCGTTTGCCATCAAGGTCTTTTTCAATGGCGGCGCGGACGGAGGCAAGCGTGATGGCTCCGAGGTGGCTCTCCAGTTCCGCGATTTCCCGTTGCAGGCGGGAAACGTCGACCGGATCATCAAGCGTCCTGGTGATCAGAACCCGGCTCAGGAGGAATTCATGTTGATAAGTAAGGTGGGGGCCAAGCCGGGCCGCCTGACGCCGACTGTCACTGAAGGCGAGGAGTTGGCGTCCGCCCGCCGGAAGGATCGGGGCCAGCGCCTTGTTCGGACTTGCCGGCATCGCCGCCAATACGCCCTCCGCCACGGTTGGTACGGTGAGGGCGTCCGGCAGGTTCATGGCGCGGAAGTAGCTCGGCTCGGCCCAGCAGTTGGGGCATTTCTCAATTTGCGCCAAGTAGACAACCCGTGGGCCGGAACAACTTTCGAGAAGCTGCCGAGTGTCTAAATTCAGGCTGAATTCCGGACCGTCGCTGTGTTCGCCGGCGGGCCGAAGGAACAGGTGCTGGGACTTAGCCTTCGATGCCGCAGATGTGCTGGTTTGGCCGTCCCAGCGGGCGCGGATGCGAAGGGTCGTTTCGGGTTGAGTTCCGGCCAGTATCCACTCGCCGCAATTGTCGCAGACGGCAAGCGTCAGTGTGGCGGAGCCGCATTGCGGACAGAGATGGACAAGGTCCGGTATCAACATCCCCGCCCCGGGCGCCATCCTGCTCCTTTCACCGGTGCATTCAGGGTTGAGGCAGACGCTGAAGTGCCCGGGGGCGCGGACCTGAAGGTGCAGTTTATGAGGAATCAAGGGAAGGGACTCGGCTTCCCGCCGGGCGCGGGCGCATAGCCGCAAGAGCGCTGTGGCCGCCTTGTCGGCCTGGTCCGGCGTCTCGTCCGGGAACAGAGCCTTGCTAACCTCGCGCAAGGGCGCCACCGAAGAGCCGTCATTCGCGCGGTCCCAGAAGAATTTGTCAAGCTGGTGGACCAGTGGGGCCTGGGAGAGCGCGGCGTGCAGGACACGGGCGGGAACAGTCTCGCCGGCGAGTTCACGGAGAACCCTTGAATGAACAAGCGGAGCCACGCACGCGCGCGCCGTTTCGGCCGCCGCCGGATCCTCGATGAGTGCCTTCGCTTCGACGTCGAGCAGGGCTACGGATTTGAGCGGATCAGCATCGATAGACTCGGCGGGCCGCTGGGTCTCCAGGGGCACAGCGGGGGGCAGTTCTCGCCGACGCGGCCGGCCGCGCAAGCAATGGACCAGGGCAGGGTCTTTTGAAAAGATACTCGCTCCGAACCTGCGCAGGTCGTCCTCCGATCCTCCCAGCGTGGCGGAAGTCGCAATATGAAGCACGTGGTTCGGGTCCACGCCACAACGGATCAGAACTCTGCGCAGCAGAAGGCAGATGTCGGCGGCAAGCGTGCCGGTGTAGAGATGGATCTCGTCGAGGACCAACGCGCGTAGCGCGGAACCAAAGAACGGTGCGTCCTGCGGCCTCGAGAGCATGTACTCAAGCATTGAGTAGTTGGTGATGAGGATGTCGGGAGGGTTATTTCGTCCCTCATCGCGAGTGAGGATGCGGCAGCGTGGACAGTTGGCGTTGGCCAGCGGCGACCGGTTCAGTTCGCGTTTGTCCTCCGGCGTTTCGGAGGTGAAGTGCATGAAGGTAATCGCGGATGGCTCCGGCGGTTGATCCTCGAGCCATGCGCTGAGGCGCTCAACCTGGTCGTTGACGAGCGCGTTCATGGGGTAAAGGAAGATGGCGCGCACCCCACGTTCTCCAGGCTTCCGGGGTGAACGGCGGAGATCGTTGAGGATGGGCAGCAGGAAGGACTCGGTTTTGCCCGCGCCGGTGCCGGCGGTCACGATGATGGCGGGCCGCGCCTGGGCATCAGGAGCCTGCTTCTCGAGCGATGTGAGTAACGACTCCTCCTGGTGGAGATAAAGCTCTCGTTTGCCGGGGCATTTGCGCGGCGCGTCAAGCAATGCTGCCAGGGCGGGATCGAATTGGCCTGTGCCGGCGAGGCCATCCAAGGTGCAGCTTCCGGTTTCGCTAGGGAAAATGCACTCGACCCAGAGCTGGCCGACCACGCCGCCTGACAACTCGTCGCTGGCCCAGGCTTCGCGGCACAGGTCCATGAGTCTCTTGTCGCGAAGTGGCCGGTAGCTGGTCGCCAATGCGACGACGCGCTCGCGGAGGTCTCTCTCGGCGGCCAGCGCGTCGAGCTGCAATTGCGAAGGCGACAAATCTTCAGTCATTGACTGTCGTGCACTCCTCTTGCAGCGAGTAGGTGAGAAACCACGTAGGCACAACAGGCGCGGGATCGTGAAACCGCGATTTCGAGCCGGTTGGCGTTACACGGCTGCCGATCGAAAAGCGCCTCGGCCGGCCTGACGACATGTTCGCGGAAGTAGGAGGTGTCGAGCGGGCTGGGGTCGTTCCAGCTTCTCAGGTCCCAGAGAGCTTCCTCACGCAGGGCATCGCGGGTATTCTTTCCGGGGATGAAGATTCCGGCGCTGCGCTCGACGAAGTCGGCTGCGATGCCGGAAAGCTGACTATATTTCTGCTCGATCTTTCGGACCTGAGCCGGATCCTGCGCTCTGCGGAACAAATTTCGCTCCATGACCACAGGCACTGCCGCTTCCTCTTCTGTGCGATGAGTCGAGAGGATCTCCCAGATGATTCTGGCCAGGAGTACGGGGTGGGAATGGAGAAGCAGGAGCGCGGGCGGCGCCACCCTGCCTGCCTCAAAGGATCCGAGCACGCAACGAGACTGCGCAGTCCAAAAGGTTCTGCAATCCTCCTTTGAGGGCGAGTACCGCCACAGGAAGGTGCGGATGGGGCTCAGAAGGAATTTCGCCTCGGCT
The DNA here is from genome assembly GCA_021799945.1 of Acidobacteriota bacterium. Lineage (GTDB taxonomy): Bacteria > Acidobacteriota > Terriglobia > Terriglobales > Acidobacteriaceae > PALSA-350. Next base: position 13,144 of record JAJYZK010000005.1, on the reverse strand, counting down.
TCGCCGATCGCCATCTCCGAGGTAAGATTCGACCCGGTCCATGCCAGGAGCGTTGAGACCGGATTCTGCCGAACCCTGGCCTGTACGATGGAGCGAAACGGCTCCATGAGGAGGGGGAAGCGCCACCAGCGCAGCGCTCCCGCAGTCGCGGGCCAGTCACCACTGCCGGTTAGGGTCGATTCCCAGCGAGAGCACATGTCCGGCCAGCCGGGAGTTCCGGGGTTCAGATGGAACCTAGCCCCCTGCCAATGTCCCTCGAGCGAGACTGCCCAGCCGAGGGGCGCCCGGGCGCTCAGATCTAGAATCGAAAGCGTGCGCTGGTCGGAGTGAGCTTCCACCTCTGCCCGCTCCAGAAGGCGCGGTCCTGGACCGCCGTCCTCCCACACCCACACCCGCAGGTCCGGGGCGGCTTCGACTGCATGGCGCAGTTTCAGGCGATAGAGGCCGGCGCTTTCGGTGACGTCGGCAAGGATGCCGCTCGAAAAGACCGAAGAGACCAGGGCGGCTCTTTGATCGACGGCCTCGTTCATGAGCCCAAACCGCAGTTCCAGCGTCTCGCCCAGGGCTCTGAGGTGCTGCCGGCGCAGCAGCCTGGGATCGCGCACGACCGGGTTCTGGCCCAGGGTGAGCCAGGGGTCGTCGGCCGAGGATTGCCAGCGCACGGCGATGCGTCGGCCTTCGAGCTCGCCGGAGTCGAGGGAGTCCGAGCGTAGCGGCCGCCACTTTCCGTCTTCCATTTCAACCACAGCCCCGGCAGCCGCGTTTCCAACCCTCTCCGTCCGCACATCGAAAACATTACGGGCGCCGTTTTGCGACGCGTAAACTTGTGCCTTCCTTTTGAGGTAGTCCGAGACGGGAGAGACTTCGACGATCGAGTGATTCTCCGGAAACATCTGGCCCGCGAAGCGAACCCGGTCGACAGTCCAACCACGGGGCGCGGTAGCGGTCAATTCAAGAGAGGTCACGGACCTTTCGCGCGCTTGGAGCAGGAAGCCGGGCGGCGTGGGCTTTGCAACGGCATGTTCGGGGGACCACAGGCAGAGGCTGTCAATGCGCGCCTCGAGTCCGGCAGGCAAACCGTGGGGAAATGAGTAAAGCTTCCAGTCACGGCTGCGCACCTCGCAGTCGCGGGGAGAGGAGTTCCCGGTCGACAGATCGACGGCAGCTGCCGTCACGACGGTGTAGGGGCATCCCGGTTCCGCGACAAAGCCCTCGAGGTTTGCGATGAGCCGGCCCGCAGTTCCACGGAATAGCACGATGTCGGCGTCTGGTGGCCAGAAGCTGAAGCGTTCCCGGAAGACTACGCCGGCCCTGCCGCTGACGGACACTTGGCGAGTTGGAGCGTCGAGAACCTCCTCGGGCTGCGCTGAGAGCGTATCGCCGTCGAGAGTTCGTCCGCCCTGTTTGTCACGCACCAGCTTCGTCATGCCCATGTCCTCGACGTAGAGCGTCAGGACAGGCTGGGGGGCTTCCAGAACTTCGCGAGGCAGGACCGGAGCCAGACCAACCTGAAATGCTCCGGCGCGGAAACGTGGGACGCCAAGGACTGAGTTGATCGCCTCCTCGTCATCGCGCCGCGAAGTAGTGGAAACTGCCGAATCCCGGCTGGCCATCAGTCCAGCTTTGATTAGCTCATGGTCTTCGCGCGGATACCAAAGATTCGAGAGCAGGGCGCCCTCGGCCTGCGCATTGCTCTGGTCACGGTTCCACGTGCTCAAGGATTTCCAGAGAGAGCGGAACTCGGTGGAATGATTGAGGTCGTCATCGGATAGCAGCGCCTTGATAGTTTCCGGCACGCCGTATCCAGCCAGCCAATAGGGAAGCCTGGCGGCGCCAACCTTGGCGCTGAAGCCGAACTGCAGTTGCACTGTGCGCCAGTAGCGATGCTTGCCCTGGAGGTCGAGCTGATTGCGGATCGCCAGGGCGCGGCACGCGTCGTCAACGGCATCGCGTATTTCACTCGCGGGATAGTCGTTGCCGTTGCTGAACCAAGCACGGCGAAGGTCGTCGCTGCAGGAGGTGACGACCATATGCCACAAGGGCTCGTCCCGCTCGAGGGAGCGGGCTACGGCGGCGCTAACAAGGAGAAGAAGCAAGCCCGCGGCGCGGCTATTCAAGTGGGGAATCTCCGCTGTCCGGCAATTACCCGCCCAAGCCACGATCTTGGACCAATGCTTCGCGGTCAGTCCCGAATCGGTCAGGGACCAACGATCGTCAGTGTCTTTTGAAAAGTCTTTTCCGAAGGAGTGGATTACACGGAGAAGGGTGTTGGGGAAGCGCGCATCTGCGGGCTGGATCTGGTCCAGGATGATGAGCCGATCATTCGTATTGAAGGGCACAAGCCAATCTACGCGATGATTTTGCCAACAGCGTATGGGCGCCTGGAATGGGGCCGCTCAAAATATATAACTGCAAGAGTATCAAGGGGGGTTTGTTTGGTCTACCGGCAGTATTTTGCCCGTGAAGACATAGGACCTGGAGAGTGTCAAGGTCTCCGCGCGCAAAGCTAACCTGTTAGTAGGGATCGCACCTTTCCGGCGGCCTGGCTTTGCACCGGCGCCCGCGCGCGCCGCCGACGTTTCCTTGCGCGGACAAGCCGGCGGAGTTGATGTCGCCGAGCGCGGCCGGTTATGCTTTCACCCGCTCGAGTTGCCGGAGAAGCGGATCGGCGCCACGGGCTATGACTCCGATGACCTGGAATGGTAACGAAGGGAAAAGTACGGTGTCCAGTGGATCGCGCCAAACCGGAGGGAGCGCAAGTAACCCACATACGAGGGATTCAGGCGTGTCCGGGGCGCGCAGCCGCACGATTGGCGTTGAGAGCGGCCGGCGGCTTCTGGGCCTCGATCGCTGGGAATAGGGCGATTGGGGATTCAGGTTTCCGCAGGGAGACTTTCGCGGCCGCGCTTGCGCGCGCCCGGTTTTGCGGCTGCGGTCTGCTGCGCCGCAAGGGGCGAGGGCGGAATGCCTGCCGCGCGGCCGGAGAAGTATGTGTCGAGGACCTGCAGTCCGACTCCCATCAGGCCGGATTCTCCGCCCAGACTGCCGAATCGGATTGCCAGTTGCGAGGACGAGCCGGCCAACGCCTTGCTTTTCACAATGCGCGAAATCAGGCCGAGAAATTCCTCCCCGAGGACCGCAAGGCGCTGGTCCAGAATGAGAATGGCGGGGTTAAACAGGTTTACCAGGTTGGCGATCGCGACGCCCATGTCCTCGGCGATCGCGGCGGCGATGTTCCAGCACATCTTGTCCCCGGCTCTGGCGGCTTCGAAGACCAGCCAGGCGGTAATCTTGGCGGGATCCTGATTCGCCATCCCCAGCACCTGGGAGGGAACGCCTTCCCGCAGCGCGTTCCGGATCCTGCTCTCGACCGAATTGGCGCCGGCCAGCGCTTCCAGGCATCCGTTGCTTCCGCATTTGCAAGTGGGGCCGGACTTGTCGATGTTGGTATGGCCGACTTCGCCGGCCCCACAGGTGTTTCCGTAGAGGAGATTCCCGTCGACGATTACCCCGGCTCCAATGCCCGCGCCGTAATCCAGGTAAATCATGTTCGATCGCCTCTCCGGAGATTCACGTTTGTGCTCCGCGATCGTTTTGGCGCGGGTCTTGCTTTCGATGAGAGTCGGCGTCTTGAACTCGCGCTCGAAAATCTCCTTCAGCGGCACGTCGTTCCAGAAATCGATGGTGGAGCAGGAGGAGATGATTCCGCGCCTGCTGTCCACCAGGCCGGGATCCGCGACGCCGATGCCCAGGAGCCGGGACCAGGGCAGCCCCGACATGGCAACCACTCGGCGGACGGCGGCCTGCAACTGCTCGATCAACCCCTGCCGGCCGTGCGCGAGATCGGTCCGCTCGGAGAGGACGTGGCTCACCGCCGGCTCCAAATCCATCACGCCGGCGGTAATCAGTTCGTCGTCCAGCTCCAGGCCGACGAGAAAGCGGTGTTTGGGATTCAGTTGGAGGAGGATCTGCTTGGGGCCGCGGGGATTGTCGGAGCGGCCGGCATCCAGGAGCCAGCCTTCGGAGAGAAGCTGCCGGGCGATCAGCGAAATCGTGCTTCTGCGCAGACTCGTGCGCTCATAGATGCCGACCCTGGAGATAGGGCCGTGGCTGCGAATCAGGTTGAGTATGAAATCTTTATCCCGCTGGATCTTCTTGGGAGATGTGGTCATGCCGAGGGAAGCGCTCAGGAATCATTTCTCACGGAGGCGCCGCGCCGGTTCCGTCGACGGAGAGGCGGCTTTTGGAGAAATTCGAGTGAGAGGGAAGGCCAAGGGCTTCCCGAATCGCATGCCTCCGTTCTTGTCGCGAAACCGATTATATCCGTTCCCTGCCGGAAGACCCTTCACGCTTCTAGTCCCGGGGGAGGAGGCTGGCAAAAGCGGGAAGGCCGGCCTTAGGGTTATATTCGTCCACGACATCCTGTAAATTCGCCTGCAGCCGGCGCCAGTATTCATACTCCGCGCGCCACCGTCCGAGAGCGGCCTCCAGCCGGAAGACGGTGTACTCGTCAAGCCAGGCCTGCTTATACTGCGGCTCGAGAGCGGTAATCATTTCCATCAGATCGGCCAGCTTCCCGTGTTGTTGGGAGGTGACCAGGTTGTCGAAGTCGTTCTCCAACTGGCCGGCGGTCGGATGCGGCCCCAGGTTATTCCACGCATCGGCAATCTCAACGCCATACTGAAATTTGAGGCCCGCGTAATCCAGAAGACGGCATTCCACCAGATAGGATTCCAGTTTGGCGGCATCCGCGCCGGCGTCAATGGCGCGAAGGAAGTCTTCCTCGGCTCCTTCCGCCAGCAGGCGGCTGCGGCGAAGATTGCCGCCGCCCTGCCGCGCGCTGCGCAGGAGCGTCGCATCAAACGGGCTGCGCCAGAGCCGAAGCATCGTATCCTGGCCCAAAACGAGTTGCAGCGCGCTCTCGCTATCCGCCATCTTGCGCAAGCCGGAGGCGATCCACGGGGCAATGGCGGGAGGGTATTCGATGGCTGCATATTCGGCGAAGAAAGTCTCCTGCTGAACCGGCTGCGACTGCCAGCTCGCCGCGCCGCCATATGCCATGCCCGGACTGACCGGAGGTTTTAACATCTGGACGTCATCCGACCAGATTGTATCGATCACGCCCATGCTCCCGCCTGCGCGGCCCGCCTTGATGAAAGTATCGATATTCCGGAAGGTCAAATTGTAGTCGGGAGCAATCTCGTTCCATCCGTTTACGCCGGGGGCCACCATGAACGGGACCCGATGCTCGATCAAAGGAGCAAGCCATCGCGTATATTGCGGATCGGGCCGAGGATCGTAAAACCACGGAACGGCGATGATTCCGGGGGGCAGTTTTGCGATGGTGTCCGGGTACTTGACCATGATGTCCGCCCAGGCGAGAACCGTCTTGCCCCGCTGCTGGAAGAGACCGCTCACCTTGCGCAGTTGCTGAACAAACAGATCCGCCGGGGAGGAATCCCCTTTCTGCGCCGCCTGCTGGAGCTGCCATGTCTCGTCGAAGCCCACGTGCACGAAGGGGCTGTGGAAGATTGCGACATATTGGTTGACCCAATCGCCAATCAACCGGGCTACCTGGGGATTGTCCGGATTGAACTCCACTCCGTGAGGGAAATCGGCAAGATCGGAGAATTGCTCGCGGCGAAAGAGATCGTGCAGGTGTCCATACAGCTCCAGGGCGGGAACCAGATCGATGTGGCGCTCGCGCGCATACTCCGCAATTGCGCGAACGTCCGATATCGCGATTCTGGCGCCCGGAGCTGCGGGAGGCAGGCCGCGGAGCGCGATGGTTGTTTCGTTGTAAAAGTAATATTGATTGATCTTCCAGCGGGCCAGCAGATCGATCTGGTTTTCGATCTCGGACACACGCAGCAGCGGGCCCTCGCTCATGTCCACCAAAACTCCGCGGTAGGCGCTCGCCGGCCAGTCCTGGATGCGAGCTGCCGGCAGCGCGGGATCGCTCGGATCCTCGATCATCTGGCAGAGCGTCTGCACTCCATAAAAAACGCCGGCCGAAGACCGGGCGTCGACGGCGGCGCCGTCGGCCGACACATGAATGGAATAGGATTCGCGGGAATCGGGGCCGGGTGTTTCCCCAGGCGCCGGCAATGGATCCAAGGCTCCTGTCCGGCGCAGTACGATCTCCGGGCCCGATCCCCCGCGGTCGAGCAAAGGAACCTTGGCGTGGGTCGCCAGGCCGATGCACCCGGCGAGCGTCGAGCCGGCAAACCGGTCTTCCGCCGTTGGATTGGGCTCCAGGCGGATCCGGATGCCGGCCAGGCGCAGACGGCCCTCCCCGTAGATAAGCTGCCGAGGCTGAGGCAGCAGCGCTCGATGTTGCGCCCACGCGGCGCCGGAGCCGATCCAGGATGCGGCGGCCAGGAAAAATTGAAGCCTTTTCAGGCGGCTGCGCGCGCTCGCGGTCATCGGTCTCCTCGCCAGGTTATTCCGTCCAGATTATCCGGTCCAGGTTATTCAGCCAGGGTTATTCAGCCAGGACCGGCCGGAACTCCCCCCGGCATTCATGGATCTTGCCGATCGCGCGGGCCACGTCTTCCGCCTCCTCGGGAGGCGACAGAAGCACGCGATGCTCGATCCATACCACTTCCTGGCAAGCTCGCTCCGCTTCTGGACAGGCGTTTGCGTACTGTAAAAAGTCGGTGTAGATGCCGGGAGGGGCCAGGGGAGATCCATTGCCGTGAAACTGTTGGTCGAGAAACATGGGATTGCGGTACAGCGGGTGCGAATATCCAGCGGAGCATGGAATGCCCTCCGCCTGCAGCGCGGCGATGAGCTGGTCCCTGCTCACTCCGAAGGCCTGCGGGTCGACCCGGAAGATATAGAGATGGAGGGCATGCATGTCCACCCACGCGGGGATGGCCAGGGGAGAGATGCCGGGAATCTCCGCCAACCGTTCGTTCAGCCGAAGGCCATTGCGCATGCGCGCCGCCAATTGCTGGGGCAGGCGCTTGAGTTGTGCGGACAGAATGGCGGCTTGAAACTCGGTTATCCGGTAGTTCCATCCCAGACGATAGTGTTCATACCAGGGCCTGCTCGGCAGCCGCCCTCCCCAGATATAGGAGTTGCACAACTCCGCTAACCCCGCCTGATCCGTGACAATGGCTCCGCCCTCGCCAGCGGTCATATTCTTGGAGCCCTGGAAGCTGAAAATTCCAGCGTGGCCCAGCGTTCCCAGTTTTCTCCCTCGGCTGCCGGCGCCATGCGCGTGGGCTGCATCTTCGAGCACAAACAGCCCTCGGGCTCGGGCAATTTCGAGGATGCGGTCCATGTCCGCCGGCAGTCCGGCGAAGTGGACAGGAATGATGGCGCGCGTGCGCCCGGTGATCGCTCCTTCCAGTTTTGCCGGATCCAGGTTCAGCGTTTCCCGCTCTATATCGCAGAAGACGGGAATCGCGCCCAGAAGCAAAGGGGCGCTTGCGGTGGCCAGAAAGGTGTAGGGCGGCACGATGACTTCATCTTCGGGGCCGACCCCGGCAGCCTTCAGCGCGACTTCCAGCGCCGCCGTGCCGGTGGCGCAGACGAGAGCGAATTTCGCGCCGAGGAAGGCGGCGAACTCCGACTCGAACTCTGCGGCTTTGGAGGGAGCGTCAGGACTGGATCCTGGCTGGAAGGCCTGGACGCCATTCCACCAACGGCCGCTGGAAAGCACCTCCAGAAGCGCGCGTTCTTCGCTGGCGTCGAATGCGGGCCACGCGGGGAAGGGGCGGCTTCGCACGGGCGCGCCGCCGAAAAGGGCAAGTTGACTCATTCAGCAATCCATTTCAATCCATTTCAAAAGGCTGGCCGCCTCTGCTCGCAGTCCTCAGCGCCGCCACGTGGAAACGCTGGGCCGGAAGGATCTGCGTGGGAGAAGCAGGATCTTTGCGCGCGACTCAATGCTAGGGACCTCCAGGGAGAAAGTCAACAGTTATGGTCATAATTGAACTTTATCTCCAACATAATGCCTAGATTTGTTGCGCGATGCGTACAAAAAAGATATTTTATAGCTGGCGTTACAGACCTCAGGCCCCGGCGGGAAGAGCTCCGGGGCTTCGCCTGGACGCGGCGCATGGGGGTAGGCGGTGGATGCTCGATCGGACGGCGAAGGCGCAAAAGGAGGGCTGCGGCGCGTCCTGAGTCTTTGGGATCTGATCCTCTACGGCATCGTTCTCATTATGCCGATTGGGGCGGCGCCCTTGTTCGGGATCGTGCAGCAGTTGTCGCACGGGCAGGCGGTCAGCACCCTGCTGCTGGCGATGGTCGCCATGACCCTGACGGCCTACAGCTATGGAAGGTTGGCCTCGCTGCATCCCCTGGCAGGATCCGCGTACACCTTTGTCGGCAGCGAGTTAAACGCCCATCTCGGATTTCTGGCCGGTTGGGCGATGTTCCTGGATTACCTGCTGGTTCCGGTGGTGTGCATCCTGTACGCCTCCCTGGCCCTGCAGCGCCTTGTGCCCGGCCTTCCCTATTGGTTCTGGTGCGCCCTGATTGCCTGCATTCTCACCGCCATCAACCTGGGCGGAATCCGCGCCACCGCCAACATGAATCTGCTGTTTCTGGCCGCGGCGCTGGCGGTCATCCTGCCGTTTCTGGGCCTGGCGGCGAAATGGCTTTATCTTCGCGCCGGCTGGCCCGGGTTGCTTTCGACGCAGCCGTTCTACAGCCGCGATGCATTTCACTTGAAATACCTCGCCTCCGGCACTGCTGTCGCCGCCCTCACGTATGGGGGATTCGATGGCATCAGCACCCTGTCGGAGGAGGCCAGGAATCCGCAGCGCGATATTTTACTGGCGACGGTCTTTGTATGTATCTTTACGGGTATTTTCGGCGGGCTCCAGATTTATCTCGCGCAGCGCGTGCTACCCGGCTACCGCCATCTGGCGCATGTGGATACAGCCTTCCTTGACGCGGCCGAAACCGTCGGTGGCCCGCGGCTCTTCCACGGTCTGGCCGTTGTCCTGGTGGCCACCAATCTCGGCTCGGGCCTCACTGCGCAGGCCGGCGTCTCGCGTCTTCTCTATCGAATGGGTCGGGATGGGGCGTTGCCGCGTTTCCCCTTCAGCCGCATCGGAAGCGCGCGCGCCGTTCCCGTCTACAACGTGTTGCTGGTTGGCGCGCTGGCCTTTGGCGGGTGCCTCTGGCTGAGCTACGAACGGGCTGCCGAATTGATAAACTTCGGCGCCTTTCTGGCCTTCATGGGCGTGAATGCGAGCGCGATTCGGGCGTTCTACTGGCGGCGGGCAAAGGGAAATCGGAACGCGCTCTTCGACCTCGCGGCGCCCGCCGCCGGTTTTGTCTTTTGCCTCTATATCTGGTTGAACCTGGGCCGGGAGGCGAAGCTGGTGGGCGCAGTGTGGTTTGCCGCGGGACTCTTATTCGACGCAATCCTTACCAAAGGATTCACCGTCTCGCCGTCCGCAATCCGGTTGGATCCATGAGAGCGTGTGCAAAGGCGAGCGCCGCCGGTGGTGTCCGGCGCGGTCCCCACGCCGATGGCCGTTTCTCTATCGATCCAGCTATCCGGCCATCCAGTTATCCGGGACTCATGATTGCGGCGCCGTTCGCGGGGCAGCCCGCCAAGCAGCGTCTTTGGGATGAATCAAAGGGACGAGTGACTGATGCAGATGACAATCCTTAAGAAAGCGCCGCTGCGGATCGCAGTGGATATGGACGAAGTGCTTGCCGATACGCTGGGCGAGCAATTGCGCCGTTACAACTTCCGCTACAACGAACAGGTGACCCCGGACGACTTGACGGGATTGGAGCTGGTCGATACCGTTCCCCCTGAGCGGCGCGGATGGGTATTGGAAATGCTGCATGAGCCCGGCTTCTTCGCCAATCTCGAACTCATCCCCGGGGCCATCGCCGGCATGCGGCAGCTCTGTCTGGAGCATGAGGTCTTCGTCGCCAGCGCGGCGATGGAGTTTCCCGGCTCTTTCGACGACAAATTTCTCTGGCTGCGACGGCGGTTCCCCGAAGTGTCCACCCGCAGCATTATCTTCTGCGGCGATAAGGGAGTCCTCGACGTGGACTATCTGATCGACGACACTCCAGAACACTTTCGTCGCCTGAGAGGCGTCGGCCTGTTATTCGACGCACCGCACAATCGTGGCCATCGAGGCTACCCGCGCGTGTTCGGTTGGGGCCAGGTGCAGGACGCTCTTTCGACGTACGGCTCAGAGCTCCGGGCATAAGGTCGGCAACGGAGGCGGCGGGCTGAGGGCGCCGGCTTTCAGCCTCGCGCCCCCTGTTCCCCCGGGCGGGAGCGTGCTCGGTATAATCAATACCGTTTCAGATTGCTTCTTTCCGTATCGACGGCTTGAAAGGCCAGAATTTGTAACATACCTGTCGTTATTGTGTGGACATTCCGCTTCGATTCCTCGCATACTTGCCCAACGTTGGCGGCAAATTCCCGATCAAGCGCTTTCGACCCTGGGTTGCTTCGGTGACATCCTTGACGCGAGAGTGCGCGAGGACACAGAAAGCGGCTGAAGCTGAAGTTGTTCTGGCGGTTCCGCGCGCTGTTTATGGCTGAAGTGGGTTCGGTGCGATTTGCGCGAGTGGCGCTGAACGGGGCTCAGGCCCCCGTGCCGCGGTTTCGCAGCCCTGGATAAGGTGGTGGGACGCATGCCCGGGAGGCGGCGAAGGGCGGTCGATCTGAAACGGCGACTGATCCTGTCGCAAAAGGCGCGCCAGGCCCCTGGCGCCAGGAGCCTGGAATGACTGCGCCACGCTGCCGGCGCTGGTCATCCGTGCGCATCGGCGCACACCCATCGGCCGCGTGTTGGCTGACGCCGAATTCGATTCCGAGCGCAACCAAACCTTCCGCCGCCGGCGACTCGAGGCCGACAGCGTGACTCCGGCCAAGCGCCGCTCCAGATGCAGAGCGTCGGGCGTACGGCTCGAAAAGCGAGAACAGTTCCCCTCCGAAAAATACTCTCTGCGCTCACTCATCGAAAGCGTCTTCTCGGCCGTCAAGCGGAAACTCTCTGCTCGCGCACCGGGCAGAACTCCTCAAACTCAGCGCCTACAGGCCTTGCTGCGCGGCTTGGCTTTCGACATCTACCGTTTCAGGCTGCCCGCCCGATGACACCGCACATACAGGATGTCAACAGAGCCAAACACGATCGAAAAGGATCGATGGTTCGCACCCTCAATTCCTTCTGCTCCGGGCGCCTCCCATTGCGGCTGCCCTCGAAATGCTGCAAGCCGGCAACCGGGCTTCCGGGCGCAACAAATTTTTCCGGAAGCTGTCTAAACCTGACGGGTTGGGGCAATTTGCCGACAGGCGAGGAGCCGACCGAAGCGCGACAGGAGAAAAACGAGGAATGCTCGCTTTCAGTTCCGTACGGAAGATAGTGCTTGCCTTGGCGATCGCTGCGACGCCAGGCACGTCGTTTGCCGGGGTGTTTCTTTCGGTGGGGGTCGCGCCACCCCCTCTACCGGTCTATACGCAGCCGATGTGCCCGGGACCCGGGTACTTGTGGACGCCGGGGTACTGGGGCTACGGCGCCCCGGGCTATTATTGGGTTCCCGGCGTATGGGTGCGTCCGCCGGCCGTTGGCCTGCTGTGGACGCCGGGATACTGGGGCTGGGGCGGAGGCATGTACGCGTGGCATGAAGGCTTCTGGGGTCCTCACGTGGGCTTCTACGGCGGCGTGAACTATGGCTTTGGTTACAGCGGCGTCGGTTTCGGCGGCGGCTACTGGCGCGGCGGCAACTTCTTCTATAACCGCTCGGTGATGAACGTGAACACCACGATCGTTCACAATACCTACAACCGGACCGTCGTCAACAACACGGTGGTCAACAACCGCGTCAGTTATAACGGTGGCGCGGGCGGAATTCGCGCCACCCCGACGGCGGCGCAGATGCAGGCTGGCCGCGAGCAGCATTTTCCGCCGACCTCAAGCCAGATGGCGCACATGCAGTCCGCCAGCCAGAACAGGGGTCAGTTCTACTCCGCCAATCATGGGCAGCCGGCGGTCCTCTCCAAAAACACAGTCAACGGACGGAGCTTTAACCAGCAGGGAAGAATCGCTCAGGGCCTGCGGACCGGGCAACTCAATTCCCAACAAGCCGCCAGAGATTTGAATCGACAGCAGAACATCCAGCGCACCGCCATGGCGGATCGCCGCGCGAACGGCGGCCGGCTTACCTGGCAACAGCGGCAAAACATCAACCGGCGGCAGAACCGCGCAAGCCGACAGATTTACCGCCAGAGACATAGAAGAAATTAGGGCGGGCGCAATCCCGCGAACCGATTCAACCCGCTAAGCGACGGTTGGCGCATGTTCCGACAGGGACCCTCCCGGTTGACAACCTGTGGGGAAACTCCGGCGCAGGGCGTTAGGAGACCAACTCCAACGCCCGCACCTCCCGTTTCCGCACCGTAAGGCGCTCGACCAGATCGCGGCGCACATCGAATCCCCTGCCCGGAGACTTGGGAACGCGTATCTCGCCTTGCAAGGAAACCGTAACCTCCGGCTCGATGATGTCTTCCCGCCAGTAGCGGTGGGAGGCGGAGACATCTCCCGGAAGGGTGAAATTCTCCAGGGTGGAAAGCGCGATGTTATGGGATCGGCCGATGCCCGACTCGAGCATTCCCCCGCACCATACAGGGATTCCCCGCTCCTGCGCGGCGTTGTGAATCGCGATGGCCTCGCTGAAGCCGCCTACGCGGCCCAGCTTGATGTTGAGGATCCGGCAGGACTCCATTTCGATGGCGGCCAGGGCGTCGCGGCGGTTGCGAATCGATTCGTCCAGGCAGATAGGCGTCTCCAGCCGCTTCTGCAGCATGGAATGAAAATAGAAGTCGTCGGACCAAAGCGGCTGTTCGATCATCAGCATTCCGAATCGATCGAACTCCATCAGATGATCGGTATCGCGCAGGCGGTAGGCCGAGTTGGCGTCGCAACTTAAGACGATTGCAGGCCAGCGCTCCCGCACCGCCTTGAACACTTCCAGGTCCCAGCCGGGTTTACATTTGAGCTTGATTCTTTGATATCCCTGCCCGAGCGCCAGCTCGACGCTGGCAAGCTGCTCCTCCAGAGTGCGCTGTATGCCGAGAGAGGCGCCGCAAACGATCGTCTCGCGGGTCCCGCCCAAAAGACTGGAGAGCGGCAATCCGCGCATCTGCGCC
>JAJYZK010000262.1 GCA_021799945.1 Acidobacteriota bacterium | reverse complement strand
CTGCATCCCGAGTGGCTGGTGGCCCTGCCCCTGCTTTCGCATGTTCCCGGGGTCGGCTGGGTGGCGATTACCGAGGCGGATATCGACAACTACGCCGGCATGTACCTCCAGCGCGATCCGCAGCAAACCATGACTCTGGACGCCACGCTCTCCCCTCGCGTGGATGTTCCCGGAGTGGCCGTAGAGGCGGCGGCGCCCATGCAGTCGCCGTGGCGCGTGCTGATGATCGCCCCGGAGGCGGGGAAGCTGATTGAGTCGAATCTGGTGATCAACCTCAATCCGCCGCCCTCGATAGCCGATTTTTCCTGGGTGCGGCCCGGCAAATCGGCGTGGGACTGGTGGTCGGGCCACATGGCGAAAGACGTGGACTTTACGCCGGGCATGAATACCGACACCATGAAGCACTATATCGAGTTCGCCTCGCAGTCCGGCTTTCCTTACATGCTGATCGACGCGGGCTGGGCTGTGCCCACGCATGAGCGCAACATGGACGATATTACCCAGGTCAATCCGGCCATCGACATGCCGGAATTGCTTCGCTATGCGCAGCAGAGGAACGTGCGTATCCTGCTGTGGGCGCACTGGACCTCGGTGAACCGTTATATGGATCAGGCCTTTCCTCTCTTTGAGAAGTGGGGCGTCGCCGGGGTCAAGATCGACTTCATGAACCGCGACGATCAGTGGATGGTCGACTTCTACCGCCGGGTCGTCGCCGCTGCCGCCGCACATCACCTCATGATCGACTTCCACGGCGCGTATAAACCCGACGGCCTGCGCCGAACCTATCCCAACCTGATCACGCGGGAAAGCGTGATGGGCAAGGAGTATTCCAAATGGAGCGCGCGGGTCACGCCGGTCCATGACGCCACGCTGCCGTATACGCGGATGCTGGCGGGGCCGATGGATTACACGCCGGGGGCCTTCACCAACGTAAACCAAGCGCAGTTTATTCCTCAGAATGTCATGCCGATGTCGCAGGGCACGCGGGCCCACGAGCTGGCGCTCTATGTCGTGTTCGAAAGCCCGCTGGAAATGGTGTCGGACTACCCGGAGCAGTACAAGGGGCAGGCGGACTTCAACTTCATCAAGCAGGTTCCGGCCACCTGGGACGAGACCCGCTTCCTCACCGGCCAGCCCACGGAAAATATCTCGCTGGCGCGGCGCAGCGGCCGGGACTGGTACATCGGTTCGATTACCAACTGGACGGCGAGAGACGTCGAGCTGCCGCTCAGCTTTCTCGGTCCCGGCCGCTATCTTGCGGAGATCTATGCGGACGCGCCGGACGCAGCGGACAACCCGACCCATACCACCATCTCCAAGCAGGAGGTGGTCAGCGGCACGACGCTCACCGTGCACATGGTCTCGGGCGGAGGCAACGCGATCTGGATCCATCCGGTGGGCGGACCGACCCGCCGGTCACAGTCCCGGTAACAGTCCGTTGCGGAGGCGGATTTTCGCCGCGCTCCGCATCGCCGGACCGGCAAGCGGAGTCAGCGGCTGGCGACGGCGTTTTTCTTATAGCGGGAGCGGGCTTCGGCGAGCTGTTGCAGCCGGTCGCAGGATAGGGGTTTGGCGCTGCCAAGCTGGTGCGCGACCAGGCAGATGTGAGCGAAATGCTCGACCGTCTCCATGCGCATAAAGGCGTCCTCCAGCGTATCGCCGGCGGTGACCACCCCATGATTGGCCAGCAGAATGGCGTCGTGGCGGTCCAGGAAGGACTCGATGCTGGCCGCCACCTCGTCGGTTCCGGTTGTGGCGTAGGGGGCCAGAGGCACCGCGCCCAACGTCATCACCACTTCGGAGCAGAGCGGCTCCTCCAGCGCCCGGCCGCAGGAGGCGAAGCCGGTGGCGACCGGAGGATGGGCATGCACAACCGCCTGCACATCCGGCCGGCGGCGATAGTACGCCAGGTGCATGGCGATCTCGCTGGTGGCGTTGCGGCTCCCGCCTACCCTCCTGCCGTCCAGATCCACGATCACCATGTCGGAGGATCTTAGTTGGTGTTTGCTCATGCCCGTGGGGGTGGCCAGCACCAGGCCATCCGCCAGTCGAATGGAAAGATTTCCCGCGGTTCCCGGAACGAAACCCAGCCGATAGAGACGTTTGCCGAACCGGGCCAACTGGCGGCGCTGCTGGGATTCGGACGAGGTCCGGGGAATGCTGGGGTCCAGGGAAAGGTTGAGGGTCGTGGTGAAACCGCTCTTCTCCATTGCCGGTTGATTCATCCTTCACCGCTTCCGCACCGCTCCAGCGCCGAGTGCCCCTATCCGCAGTTTCCGACGGAATAGGGCTGAAACGCAACAGGGAAAACACCGTTACCCATGGTTTTCCGATCGCTCTTCCGGTGGATTTCCCTCCCGCCGGGCGCCAATCCGGCGGCCCGGCGGGAGGCCGAAACCCGCTTCTGGTATGCTCGGGATTCGCCGCCTGGAGGAGATTCGGAGCCCGATCCGGCGCCTTTGCCGGCTTCGAGCGGGTGACCTTTCGGAAAAATTCATGCCCACACGCCAAGCCAGCGCAGCCGCCGGAACCGGATACGCCCGGCTTCTGCTTTTCGTTGCCGGCCTTGGGGGACTGCTTTACGGGACCGACGTCGGCATCATTGCGGCGGCGCTGCTGTACCTGAGCAAGACCATCAGCCTGACCTTGGCCCAGACCTCTCTGATTGTCGCCGCGGTTCTGGGAGGAAGCATGTTCGGCTCCCTGGGCGCCGGATTTCTGGCCGACCGGCTCGGACGCAAAAAGATGATGCTGGTCAGCGGGCTGATGTTTATCGCCAGCGTGGGCGTCATCGTGTCGGCGCAGGGCTTCGTGACGCTATTTCTCGGGCGGCTGCTGCAGGGCATGAGCGGGGGGGTGGTGGCCGTCGTCGCTCCGCTGTATCTGGCCGAGTCGCTGAGCGCCAGGAGCCGCGGCCGGGGCGCCGCGCTGTTCCAGTGGATGCTGACCCTCGGCATTCTGATCGCGGCCACCATCGGCTGGCTCTATACCCGGCGGGCGGAGGCGGCGATCGCCGCCGCGCGGGGCAACGATCTGCTCATCCGAGCCGCGCAAGACCATGCCTGGCGCGGCATGTTTCTCTCCATCGTCTATCCCGGGATTCTGTTCTTCCTGCTCTCCATGGGGCTCGGTGAAACTCCGCGCTGGCTCTTTCGGAAGGGCCGGACTGCGGAGGCCCGGGCCTCGCTGCTGCGTTCCTGCGCCGAAGAGGAGGCGGAGAAAGAGATGCAGGAGATGGAGGCTCTGGCCTTCAAGAACGGCGGCCGGGGCGCCGCGGCTTCTGCCGGCTCCGTGCTGCGCCGCAAATACGTCATTCCCTTCCTGCTGGCCTGCGGAATTCTGGCTTTGAACCAGGCCACCGGCATCAATTCGATCCTGGGCTTCCTGGTCATCATTCTCAAACAGGCGGGCATGAATGCCCGGCACGCCACCCAGGGAGACGTCGCCGTCAAGCTGATCAACTGCGCCATCACCCTGATTGCGATCACCCTGGTGGACCGCAAGGGCCGCAAATATCTGCTGAAGATCGGCACGGCGGGGATCGTGGTCGCGCTGGCCGGCGCAGCGGCCGTCTTCTGGCTTCATGAATGGAAGCGCGTCGATGTGCTGGCCCAGGTGCGCGCGGCGGTTGTCGGAGACTCGCTGGCGCTCCCGTTGTCGCAGCTCCACGCTCCGGCGGAATCCAGATCAACGGATTTGACCGTGCTCTACACCTACGGCAAGGGAGACCGGATCGTAACCGTGCGCAGCGACGATCCGGATCCTGTGCTCAGAATCGCTCCGGATCCCGAAGAAACGGGCTCCCTGCTGCGAATTCGGAGGGCGCTCTATGGCCCGGTGGCCGGGGAGCGGTCGGGATGGGTGACCGCCGGCCTGCTAGGACTTTTCATCTCCGGATACGCGATCGGCCCGGGCGTCGTCGTCTGGCTGGCCCTTTCAGAACTTCTCCCCACCCGCATCCGCTCCGTCGGTATGGGAGTGGCCATGCTGGTGAACCAGTTGGTATCTACCTCCAGCGCCACGCTTTTTCTGCCGGTGGTGGGAAACTTCGGCTATCACACCATGTTCGCGGCCTGGGCCGCCTGCACCGTCTGCTACTTCCTGATCGCGGTCTTCGTTTTGCCTGAGACCAAGGGCAAAACGCTGGAGGAGATCGAACTTTACTTTGAGCCGCGGTCGGCGTGAGGGCGTGAGGGCGAGGGGCGGCCCGCGCTGTTCCGCGGCTAACTGCGGCGGTGGTCCTCAATGCACCGCCGGTACAGGTCTATGGTCTGCGCCGCAATGCCGGACCAACTGAAGATCGTCTCCACTCGCCGCCGTCCCGCCTGGCCAAAGCGCCGGCACAGGGCAGGATCCTCCAGCAATTCGGTGATCCTGGCCGCCAGATCCCGGGCGAACCGGTCCGCATCGACGGGGAAGCCGGTTTCCGGTTCCTGTTCAAAGGGAACCAGATAGCCGGTTTCGCCATCCACCACCACCTCCCGGATGCCGCCGGTCGCGCTGGCTACGACCGGCGCTTCGCAGGCCATGGCTTCGAGGTTGATGATGCCGAAGGGCTCGTAGACCGACGGGCAGCAGAAGATTCGGGCATGGGAGTAGAGCTGAATGGCGTCCTGGCGGGGCAGCATCGCCTCCACCCAAATGACGTTGGGATTGAAACTGCGGGCCTCCTCCACTTTGCGCCGCATTTCGGCTGCAATCTCCGCGGTGTCCGGCGCTCCTGCGCAGAGCACCACCTGGGCGCCGCCGGGCAGATGCCGGATCGCATCCACCAGGTGCGTGACCCCCTTCTGACGGGTAATCCGGCCGACAAACAGCACGTAGGGCCGCTCCGGATCGACGCCATGGCGGCGCAGGGCGGAGGTGTCCGAACTCTTCCGGTATTCGGAAAGATCGATGCCGTTGTAGATCACATGCACGCGCTCGGGAGCGACCGGATAGCAGTCCAGGACGTCCTTCCGCGTCGCTTCGGAGACGGCGATGATGGCGTCGGCCTCCAGAATCGCCGTTTTTTCCATCCAGGAGCTGAGGGCATAGCCGGCGCCGAGCTGTTCGGCCTTCCAGGCCCGCAGCGGCTCCAGGCTGTGAATCGTCATCAGGAACGGGATTCCGTACAGTTTCTTGGCTAAAAAACCGGCCATGGCTACATACCAGGTG
>JAJYZK010000261.1 GCA_021799945.1 Acidobacteriota bacterium | reverse complement strand
GACTAAAGGCCAGAGAGCTGCCGGTATAGCGCACCGGGGTGGGAAACAGTTCCGAGATTACGGTGCCCAGCGGTCCGTAGGTGACTCCCATCAAGGCCAGGCCGAGGGCCATCATGGCCAGGGCGCCGCCGGGGCCCGCGGTGAAAAGAGGCGCCAGAACCAGCCCGAAGAGCGCGATGCAGATGGTCACCGCGATCATGACCCGGCGGCGTCCGCGCTCGGCCAGCAGGGCGGAGAGGGGTATGGTGAGCGCGAAGAGGAGAATGTCCAGCAACTGCATGGTGAGGAATTTGCTCCGGCTGTAGCCTAGCGCCGTGGTGCCCCAGGAAAGAGCGAAGACCGTCATCAGGTAGAAGAGGACAAAGGTCGCCAGGCTGATGAAGACGCCGGCCGCCAGAGGCCGGAAATGGTGGCGCAGCAGCGAGAGCATCGGCGCCCGCACCTGCTGGCCGCGGCGGGAGGCCGTTTGAAACACCGGCGTTTCGCTGAGGGCCAGGCGCACATACAAGCCCAGAAACACCAACGCGGCGCTGGCCAGAAACGGGATGCGCCAGCCAAAGGAAAAGAATTGCGCGTCGCGGAGATGGCGGGAGAGCAGCAGAAAAACCCCTCCCGAGAGCAGAAATCCGGCGGGCGCGCCGAGCTGCGGAAACATGCCGTACAGAGCGCGTTTGCGCGGTGGAGCATTCTCCACGGCCAGCAGAACGGCTCCGCCCCACTCGCCGCCGAGGCCCAGCCCCTGGCCAAAACGGCACAGCGAAAGCAGCAAGGGGGCCGCGATTCCGATCGACCGGTAGGTGGGCAGCGCGCCGATGGCGACCGTGGAAAGACCCATGGTGGAGAGCGCCAGAACCAGAGTGGCCTTCCTGCCGGCGCGGTCGCCGAAGTGCCCGAAGAGAACCGATCCGATGGGTCGAGCCAGGAATGCGATGCTGAAGGTGGCCAACGACGACAGAGTGGCCGAAAGAGGATCGGAAGGACGGAAGAATATGCGGGGAAAGACCAGAACCGCCGCGGTTGCATAAATGTAAAAATCGAAGAATTCGATCGTCGTGCCCACCAGGCTGGCGAAAAGGACCTGGGCGGGCGAGTTGACGCGCGAGCCCGGGATGGCGGCTGTAGCCTTCATCGGATCTCCGTTCCATCTCTTGGAATGCGTTTCGATAAGCCTATCAGGCGCGGCGGAAATCGCCGGCGGTAGGGCCGCGCGGAATCGCCAGGCGGAACTGCCAGGTGAATCGAAGCCAAAGGCGGTGGCCGCCGGCCGCTTGACCGCAACGATGCGGTCGGTTCACCTGGTGTCCTGAGTCAGAGGTTTGCAGAACCAAGGAACTGTCATCCTGAGCGGAGTTTGGCCGGCTTTTGGGCCAAACGGAGTCGAAGGATCTGTGGTTGTTCTTGAGCGAATTTCCGATTCGCCATACTGGGAGCTGGTACAAGGAAAGAGCGGTCTCTGTTGGAACGGGCGCATGCTTTGCAGCTCCTGTTTGTCCCGCTCTCGGGACGCATACCGGCCGGCGCGGGCCGCCCTCATGGCTGCGCACCGCGAAGGGAGGGACTACCGATGCAATCCGCTGCCGGCTCCACGCTCGTCGGCATTCTCCTCGGGTTCTTGTTCATCGCCTTCGGAATTCCTTTGGCGGTCCGGAAAGTAAGGCCGAACCGCCTGTATGGCTTCCGGAGCGCGAAGACCCTAGGCAACGCCGAAATCTGGTACAAGGCGAACGCATACACCGGCAAGGCGTTTATCGTCTGCGGCGCCGCCGTCGCGCTGCTGGCGGCGGGCTTCCCGATCGCGGCCAGGCATTTCGGGATCGCGGGCTCGTCCATGGCGGACGTGGCGCTGGCGGTTGACCTGGTTCCCGTCCTGGTGGCCGCGGCGCTTTCCTATGTGTATGCGGCGCGGCTGTGAGCGGTTTTCGCAGCCGACGGGGTCGATTCAGGCGCTCCGCGTGGGGAGGCGCCGGCGACAACGGCAGTCCACCCGCATGCCGAAGGCTGGAGCCCTATGCGGCACGGCCGGGGTGGTTGACGGCAAGTAGGCCGGCTTCTTCGGCTAACGCGCGTGGCCGCGAGTCGAAGGCTCGCGAGGCGTCTGGCGGAGAGCAACCGCAAGATCCTTCGCCGAGTTTGGCCGAGTTCTCGGCCAAACTCGCTCAGGATGACAACAATTGCGATGACAACAGTTATAACGACCGCAGTGGTGGTGACCGCAGTTGCGCCGACAGCCGGCGCCTGACCGCAAGGGTTCGTAAAGCAATCCCTGCTGCTGGAATCCTTGCGGCAGCCGTTGTTGTAGCCGCCGCCGATACCAGACCGATTGCATCGAGCGAATTCCGGAGACCGGACTTTCAGTGCGAATGCCGGGGAATCGATTTGCGGATGTCGTGATACTTCACCGCAAACTCCAGGCAGGCTCCGGTCTCCAGTTGGCCCACGTTTTTCCGGTAGAACTCCTCCCAGGGCGAATGATTTTCGAGCTTCGGCGGCTGCAATGTTTTGCGGCGCTTCTCGATCTCCTGCTCGCTCAGCAGCACATCGACGCGGCGGGCGCCCAGATCCACCTTGATTTGATCGCCGGTTTGAAGAATCGCCAGATTGCCGCCAACCGCCGATTCGGGGGAGATGTTCAGGATCGACGGGCTGTCCGATGTGCCGCTTTGCCGGCCGTCTCCCATGCAGGGGAGCATGGTGATGCCCTGCTTCACCAGGTAGCCGGGCGGGGTCATGTTGACCACCTCCGCGGAGCCTGGATAGCCGATTGGGCCGGCCCCGCGCACCACGAGAATGCAACGGTCGTCGATGTTCAGGCTGGGGTCCTCGATGCGAGCCCGGTAATCCTCCGGTCCATCGAAGACGATCGCCCGGGCGGTGAAGCAATCCTCCGAGCCGGGGTCCGATAGATAACGCTTGCGAAAATCTTCGCTGATGACGGAGAGCTTCACCAATGCGGAGGTGAAGAGATTGCCGGAGACGACAGCCAGCCCCGCATTTTTTTTGAGTGGATTGTCATAAGGGCGCATGACGGTGTGGTCCAGGCTCCTCGCGCCCTGGCAGTTTTCGCCGGCGGTCTTGCCGCTGACCGTCAGCGCCTCCGGACGGCCTTTACCGGCAGAGAAGAGTTCTCCCAGAATGGACTTCACTCCGCCTGCGCGGTGATAGGCCTCGCCCAGATATTGGCCGGAGGGCTGCACGTTCAGCAGAAGATGGATGTGGTGCCCCACCGCCTCCCAGTCTTTAATGTCCAGCGGCACGCCGGCGTGACGGGCGATCGCATTGATGTGGGGTGGGCAGTTGGTGGAGGCGCCGATGGCCGAGCAGACGACGATTGCATTCTCAAAGGCCGGGCGGGTCAGCACCCGGGACGGGGTAAGATCCTCCTCCACCATGGCCACGATCCGCCGGCCCGTCTCGTAAGCCATTTTGGCGCGCTCCGCGTAGGGCGCAGGAATCGTTCCGCAGCCGGGCAGGGACATACCCAGGGCCTCGGCCAGCGAGTTCATGGAAAGCGCGGTCCCCATGGTGTTGCAATGGCCCATGCTAGGGGTGCTGGCCATTACCATGTCCAGGAGTCCCTCGCCGTCGATCTTGCCCGCGGCCAGCAGGCGGCGCGCCTCCCACAGAGCCATGCCCGAGCCGGCCAGCTTGCCGTTCAGATAGCCGTCCAGCATGGGACCGCCGGAGAGGACGATGGCTGGCAGATTGACCGTGGCCGCCGCCATGATCGCGGCCGGCGTTGTCTTGTCGCATCCGGTGGTGAGCACCACGCCGTCGAAGGGGTAGCCGTAGAGCATCTCCACCAACCCCAGATAGGCGAGATTGCGGTCGAGAGCCGCCGTCGGGCGCCGCCCTGTCTCCTGGATCGGATGCATGGGGAACTCGAAGGGCATTCCCCCGGCGTCGCGGATGCCGGCCTTCACGCGATCGGCCAGGATGGAGTGAATCCGGTTGCAGGGAGTAATGTCGCTGCCCGTCTGCACCAGGGCGATCATGGGCTTGCCGGATTGCAGCTCGCGGCGGGTGATGCCGTAATTCGCCAGATGGGCGAGATAGACGGCTGTTTCTCCGGGTTCCGTATAGCCGTTGTACCAGTGTTCGCTCCGCCGCATCGGCCTGTCTTTCTTCTCGTCCTGCTTCCTGTCCTGCTTGCTCATGATCGATTCCTCTTCTCCTGCCGTGCGCCGCGCCTCCGGCGCAACCGCCGCTGTTTTCGTTCTAGCTGTGGAGGTTCCGGCGCATTGTCCGCCGGTCCATATTGAGCGCGGCTCCGAGCCTGCGCGCGCGTCCCTGAACATCCTACCGGATTGCCGCGCGCCGGAATGTTGGGCGGCCGGATGCTGGGCGGGAGGATTGCCGGCGGTGCGGCGAATATAATGGTCTCCCAGCATCGCAGGTTAGCGGTTCGCGCCAGGGAAGGGATGCCTGAAATCCGCGGCGCGTCGGGAGAACTATGACCAGAAGGAAACTCCAGGGGATTCTGCCCCCAATGATCACCCCTCTGTCCAGTCCAGACACCCTCGACGTAGAGGGAGTGGGACGTCTGGTGGAGCACATGCTGCGCGGCGGGGTGCACGGGATCTTTGTAAGCGGCACCACCGGGGAAGGTCCCGCGGTGAGCGGCAAGGTGCGGCGCGAGCTTGTTGTAGAGGCCGTCCGGCAGGTGCGGCGGAGGGTTCCGCTGCTGGTGGGGGCCATCGATCCCTGCTATGCCGAGGTGCTCAATATGGCGAAGTTTGCGGCCGACGCCGGAGCGGACGCTCTGGTGATTGCGCCGCTCTACTATCTCCATCTGACGCCGGCGGAGATCGTGCGCTACGTGCGGCGGGTGGCCGCCGAAAGCCCGCTTCCGCTGCTTCTCTACAACGTTCCTTTCCAGAACCTGCCGCAGTTTTCGCTGCCGGTTCTGGTGGAGTGCAGCCGGATTCCCGGAGTCGTGGGCTTCAAAGACAGCTCGGGGGACTTCAGCAAGATGGAGCGGGAGCTGGAGGCGGTGGGCGGCCGGCCGGATTTTTCCGTTCTCGTCGGGCCGGATGACCTGATGCTTCGCACCGTGAAACGGGGCGGCGACGGCTGCATCGGGGCGGCGGGGAATCTTTTTCCCGAACTCCTGGTGGCCGTTTACCAGGCGGCTGCGGAGGGGCGCGCGGACGAGGCCCGG
>JAJYZK010000260.1 GCA_021799945.1 Acidobacteriota bacterium | reverse complement strand
CCCCGATCCGCCTTCCGGCTCCGGGTTCACATCCGCGCGCAGCACCAGACGGCCGCCGGTCGCGTCGGAGCGCTCCATTTCGAATGCGTCGCGCGGGCCGCTCTGGCCGAAGGCCCGGGAAACTCCAGACAGAGCCACGCGGGCCTCCAGCTCGGGGGCCGTCTGGCTGTTCTCTCCGGCCACCACCACCAGAGGTCCGTCCTCGAGAAAGCGCAGGAGCGGCCGGTTGCTCGACGAACGCAGAGTCCACTTCCAGTCGTCGTCGGGCTCGTCCGGAGACCGAGGCTTTGCCGGCAGCCACTGAATCGCCTCATCCAGGGTATTCAGAACGATGTTGACGACATTCCTGCCGCTGGCGCGGACGCGCAGATTCTCCCGCAGAGTGGGGAGAAAAAAGGCTCCCGTTGCCTTTAATTCATAGGTTCCGGGAAACACGCCGTCAATGCGGTAGGCTCCGCGCTGGTTGGTATAGGCTTGGGCTATCGGAGCCGCATCGGAGGAGAGAAGCTGGATCAGGGCGCCCATCTGCGGGACGCCCCGGGCATCGCGAACCACACCTGTCAGAGCCGCGGGAGTGGAGGCTCCGCGCCCGGGCAACGCCCCTCCCGAGAGCGCAAGCATTACTGCGATTTGGTAAAAACGTCTACTCACTCAAACGCCGCAGCCATCCAACTTTAGTCGTCCATTATAGCTCCCGAGAGGAACGCGCACGCCCGCTCCCGGCCGGGGATTCCGCCATTGCGGCGGCTCCGCCGGCGGCGGAGGCCATCCGGTCCATCCGGCGATCCCGGCCCGGGCGCAGATTCAATTCCGTCACAAGTCCTATTCCACAGTGAAGGGCGCCGATTGAGCGATCTGTTGTTTGGAGACGCTGTCGTTCACTGTGATCTTCACCTGGTAGCGCCCCGGCTGCAGCCCACCCAGGGGAACGGATTTTTCCAGCGTAAGCTGATCGGAGTTTGCGCTGTTGGCGGCCACCGCCTTGCTGCTCTCCGAGGTGTCCAGAATCGCCTTGTTGGTGGCCATATCCAGGATCTGATACTGGATGGTCGCCGAGTTCTGGCGGCTCTTGTCGTCGATGCCCAGGTTGTATACCTGCATCCAGAAATTCAGCTTTTGCGAGCGATGGAAGACGACCGAGTCCGAGGGACCGGAGCCTACGCGCGGCCGGACGAAGGTGTTGCCGATGATGAATTGACCGGTTCCAATCTGCTTGGTGGGAACCTGCTCCATCTTGTCGGCCAGAATGAGCGAGGAGGCCGAAAGCTTCTCGTCGTCGTACTTGGGCACCACGATGCCTTCGGCCCAGGTGCCGATGTGGTCGGGATTGTTCACGTCCTTGATGGCGATGTCCACCCGGTAACGGCCGGGCCGCAGGGGCAACGCCCACCAGCGCACCGACTGTTGCGTCAGGGCCTGTCCCAGCAGTTCGCTCGGCTCCTCCACCTCCAGGGTTTGCTCAAAGGTCTGCACCACATGGTCGGTAATGGTGGCCACCCGGCCCAGCACGTTTACCTCTCCCCTGGCCACGCCTTCTTTGGTTACAAAGGTGATGTCCCGGTTACTGACCTGCAGCGTCAACGGCACCAGCACCGTATCTTCGGTCACCTTCACGTAGTCGGTGCGCACCTCGAAGGGGAAAAACGGTCCGGTAAGCACCTTGTGGTTCACCAGGAAGCCTTCCAGATCGGTGAACTTGACCACCGGGGCGGATTGCAGCTTGGCATAC
Organism: Acidobacteriota bacterium; assembly: GCA_021799945.1. Classification (GTDB taxonomy): domain Bacteria; phylum Acidobacteriota; class Terriglobia; order Terriglobales; family Acidobacteriaceae; genus PALSA-350. The sequence goes on along the minus strand of JAJYZK010000260.1, from coordinate 3,437 downwards.
TGCGTAAGGCGGTCGAACTCCTTACTCTGGCCGCCCGTCACGGGGCCCTTGCCTAAGCTTTCCAGCCCGCCGGTGTAACGGTCCTGGCGCTTGGCCATGCCCATCTGCTCCATCAGGGTAGCGCCGGCGCCGGGCACGTGCAGCAGGGCGTCTTTTTCCGACCGATCGAGCGTCATGTGGTAATCGCCGCACATGCAGGTATCGACAAACTCGACTTCGATGTTCTCGCCGATGCCGTCGATGTAGTGGTAATTCCAGACCTCGAAGGGATAGGTCGAGGTCTCGCCACCCCCCTCATCGATGGGTCGTTCGTACATGCCGCCGGCGGGGTGGGAATCGATATTGTTCGGGGGGCCATAGGCGATGTAAATATGTCCGCGGTCGGTAAGCCATCCCGGCTTCCCCGCGGCAAAGTGCTCATTGGCGTAGGCGATTCGCCGGTAAATCTCCTCCCGATACGTGTTCTCCGGAGAGTCGGGGCTGGGGTTGCGCCTCTCCCAGAAATTCTCGATGAAGTTGTCCCGCTCCTCATCGTTGGAAAGACTCTTGAAGGCCTTCAGCTCCTCATCGGTGATGATCCAGCGCACATCTTCGTTCACCCACTTTTTGTAGGGGCCCTTCAACTCGTTTTTCAGCTCTTTCTGTTGCTTGAATTTCTCCTTGTCGCTCAACGGCCTTTTCAAGGGATTCTGGGCTCCCGAATCATCCGGCGAATTCTGCGCGGCGCTGACGGAGGCCGAGGAACTCTGATCCGTGGAGGCGGATTGCGCCAAGGCCGACGGCAACGCCAGGAGGCCGGCCCACAGGGTCGGGATAACAACGAATGCAAGCCTTTGCATAGGGTGCGCGCTACTCCTCTGCGGCCTTCTAAGTCTAAGGGTTCACCGACGCCGTTTCAAGCAGGAATGACGATGCCGAGCGCAATTGGCCTGCACGGGCTCGGAGTGGGTCCGGAGCCGGCTCAGCGCCGATTGGCCGAAGGCGCGATTCCTGCGGAACCGGCCTCCGTTTTCCGGCGTATCTTTGGGCTGGAGCCTGCCGGCCGGACTGCGGACCCGGACTGCGGACCTTGGCGCCAGACCTCGGCGCCATCAGATATCATTAGAACTGGCGAAACCTTGCACGGAGAGGGAAACCGTTCAGCCCAAAGGGCGTTTCCGCCGGAAGTGGATCGGGGAGCGGCTCGGGAAGGGTTGCGCGGCCCGGGCGCCGGTCGGAGGCGCCGCGGCCGCAGGCCCGATTGCGAGATTCCCGCCGCCGGGAATGGTCGCCACGCACTGGAACGGCCCTCGAAGGGACGCATGGAACGGTTCGGAGGTTCTTTGCATTCAGCCGCGGCGCACGGAATGGACGGAGGTGGCGCTCCATGAGACCGGGCAAAGCCTTCCTCATCGCCGGCGGGGTGATTGCCGCCGGAGCCCTGGTCGCCTTCACTGTGGTGCGGGCTCAGTCCGGATATACGAAGGTGGTTACCGCCAGGGTTCTGCGCCACAACCTGGTCTCCGTCGTCAGCGGCACAGGACAGATCAAGCCCAAGACTTACGTCAACGTGGGGGCCACCGCCTTTGGCCGCATCACCCACCTTTACGTGAAAGAGGGGGATCGGGTGAGGAAGGGGCAGATCCTGGCGACCATCGAAAATGTGCAGGCCCAGTCGGGAGTGGACGCCCAGCAGGCGAGCATCCGGTCGGCGCGGACCGACATCGCGTCCTACGTGGCCGCCGAAAAGACCGCCGAGGCGACCATCGCGCATAGTCAGGCGGATCTGGAGCAAAAGCGCATGGACTGGCAGCGGGCCCAGGAGCTGTACAAGGATCAGTTGATCGCCCGCCAGGACTTCGATTCGAAGAAGGCCGCCTATGACACCGCGGTGGCCACTCTGGCGCAGAGCCAGGCGGCGCTGGTCCAGGCCAGGGCGCAAACCGCCTCCGCGCGCGGCCGGTACAGCACGGCCGTGGCCACCCTGCGCAGCGATTTCGACCTGTTGGACAAGACCGTCAGCCTTGCGCCCTTCGACGGCATCGTCACCAATATGCCGGTCCGCGAGGGCGAGACGGTGGTGGTGGGCATCCAAAACGCGGAAGGCAGCACGCTGATGACGCTGGCGGACATGTCCGTGATCACTGCGGAGGTGAAGGTGGATGAGACCGACATCGTCAATGTGGCCCTGGGCCAGCCCGCCGACGTGACGGTGGATGCCCTGCCGGGAGCGGTTTTCAAGGGCCATGTGACGGAGGTGGGCGATCAGGCGCTCCTGCGCTCTACCGGCATAGCGACCAGTCAGACCACCACCGGCGCGGAGGAGGCCAAGGACTTCAAAGTGGTGGTGACCCTGGAGGATCCCAGCAGCCAGCTCCGGCCGGGGCTCTCGGCTACGGCGAAGATCACCACGGCCCGCCGCCAGGATACTCTGGTGATTCCGATTCAGGCGCTGTCCGTGCGCAATCCGGCGACGCTGTCGGGAAAGTCCGTCTCTACCGCCTCCGCCGACGCCGCGCTCTCCGACGGTTCGGCCGACCCCAGCATTCAGGGGGTCTTCCGGCTGCGCAGCGAACGGGGCAAGCTCCGGGCTGAATTCGCTCCGGTGAAGACCGGAATCACCGGGGCGACGGACATCGAGGTGACCCAGGGTCTGCGGCAGGGGGATGAAATTGTGATCGGCCCGTACATGACGCTGCGGACCTTGAAAAATGGCGCCGCCGTGAAGAGGGACAATGCGGCGGGGGCCGCAGAATCGACCGGATTCGGCGGGTAGCGGCGCCCGGGCTCCGGTTAAAATCCGGTAGAGGCGTCTTGGTGGAAGACGCCCCGGGAAGACTTGGCCCGTCGCTGCGCGGGCTGGATGCATGCTTCGAAGCGAGACGGAAGACCGCAGGGACGTCTGAATCGAGGAGCGGCCGATGGCCTCCGAAACCGCAGTTCCCGCGCCCAGCGGCGCCCTCCAGTCCGAGGGCGCTCAAGGCGATGTGATTGTGGTTGAGAATCTGTGGAAGACCTATGACATGGGCCTGGAACAGCAGGTGCAGGCCCTCTGCGGGGTCTCCCTGCGCATCCGCCACAACGAATACGTAGCTATCATGGGTCCTTCCGGTTCTGGCAAGTCCACGTTGATGAACCTGATCGGCTGCCTGGACACCCCCAGCGACGGAAGCTACTGGCTGAACGGCCACCTGGTCAGCGACCTGAACGACGACGAGCTGGCCCGGATTCGCAACCGGGAGATCGGATTCGTCTTGCAGACCTTCAACCTGCTGGCTCGGGCCACCGCCCTGCATAACGTGGAGCTGCCTCTCATCTACAACGGCACCTCTTCGGCGGAGAGAATCGAGCGGGCCAAGCACGCCCTGCGATCGGTCAATCTGGAGGGGCGCATGCATCACAAGCCGAACGAGCTCTCCGGCGGCCAGCGGCAGCGCGTCGCCATCGCCCGCGCGTTG
>JAJYZK010000259.1 GCA_021799945.1 Acidobacteriota bacterium | reverse complement strand
AAGTCCGTCACCGCCCGCTTTCCCCTGCATTTGATCACGGTGGTCACCGGAGTCTCGGGCTCGGGCAAGAGCACCCTGGTCAACGACACTCTTTACCGCGCGCTGGCCCGCGAGCTTTACAGGTCGCGGGAAGAGCCCGCTCCCTGCGCCGCGACTTCCGGCTTTGACCAGATCGATAAAGCGGTGCGCATCGATCAGTCTCCCATCGGACGAACGCCCCGCTCCAACCCGGCGACCTATACCGGAGTGTTCACCTCCCTGCGCGACCTCTTCGCCATGCTGCCCGCATCGCGCGAGCGCGGCTACAAGGCGGGGCGCTTTTCCTTCAATGTCGCGGGAGGGCGCTGCGAAGCCTGCCAGGGCGAAGGGGAGCGGCGCATCGAAATGAATTTTCTCCCGGACGTCTATGTGCTCTGTGAAGTCTGCAACGGCCGCCGCTACAACCAGGAGACGTTGGCGGTGAAGTTCCACGGGTACTCGATCGCCGATCTTCTGGCGCTGAGCATTGAGGAGGCGCTGCCCGTGCTGGCCGATGTTCCCCAGGTGCGGCAGAAACTGGAGACGCTGATCGATGTGGGCCTGGGCTACGTGCATCTGGGCCAGGCCGCAACCACGCTTTCCGGCGGCGAGGCGCAGCGCATGAAGCTGGCCCGGGAGCTCTCCAAGCGGCAAACAGGCCGCACCCTCTACCTGTTGGACGAGCCGACCACCGGCCTCCACTTCGACGATGTGCGAAAACTTCTCGAAGTGCTGCACCGGCTTGCCGATCTGGGAAACACCATCCTCGTAATCGAACATAACCTGGACGTGATCCGAAACGCGGATTGGGTCATCGATCTCGGACCGGAGGGCGGCGAAGACGGCGGCGCGATCGTGGCCGAGGGCCCGCCCGCGCACATTGCGGCCCAGCCCGCCTCGCATACCGGAAGATTTCTCCAGCCCTATTTTCCCGCCGGAGGCCCGGGAACGTTTCCGGCTCGCTCGACGGAGAACGGAAAGGCCGGCGAGGGCGGAGGCAAGACGGCTCGCAATGGCGCTGTCAGAAGGGCGGGCGGCCGGCCGAAGCTGGCCGTGCAATCGCATGTCGGCTGATCCCGAGAGGTTTTTCCCGGCGGCCCGCGATCGGGAGCGGAAACCGCCGCGCCACGCGCCCAATCTCGCCGACACGGCGATCTTTCTTCTGCTGGCCACGATTCTGCTGATTCTCACGCAGTCCGCGGCCTTCGCCCTGGCCATGGGGCTCCATTTGTTCGGCAAGGAGCCGGCGGAGCAACTGCTGCGCGAGCCGCGCCTGCTCATCCCGGCCATGGCCGCCAGCTATCTGCTCACCGGCGCGATCGCCTGGGCCATCTTCGCCGCGCTGTGGCATCGGCCTTTTTTAAGCGGAATCTGCTGGAACGCCGCCGCCGTCCGCCGTCTCCTCTCCCGGCTGCTGGCCTTCGGCGTCGCGCCCAGCGTTTCGGTGCAACTGCTGTCCAACTATCTGCCCATCCCCAAGGCGCTGCCCATCGATGACTTTTTCCGCTCCCCGGCCGACGTCTGGCTGGTTGCCGTCTTCGGAGCCTTTCTGGCCCCGGTGCTGGAGGAGCTTGCCTTCCGAGGATTTCTGCTTCCCTCCCTCGCCTGGGCTTGGGACTGGGTGGCGGCGCGCGGGCGGAGGGCGCCGGTTGCGGCGACCGGCGAATCCGGCGATGCGCACCAGGCGGCCGACGGCGGCCTGCCGGTTCGCGGCCAGATTTGGACCGAGACCCCGCGCCCGGATTTCGCCGACGGCCCCATGGCTCCGGGCGATCCGGAGGCTCCGCGGGCCGCGACCCCGACCGGAAGGGAGTGGAGCGTGGGCGCGCTGATCGCCTCCTCCATCCTCACCAGCATCGCCTTCGCCCTGCTCCACGCCGATCAACTGGCCCATGCCTGGGCTCCGTTGGCGGTGCTCTTCTGCGTCAGCATCGTGCTCTGCCTGGTGCGGGTGCTTACCCGCTCGCTGGCCGCCAGCGCCCTGGTGCACGCCGCCTACAACGCCACGATCTTCACCCTGATGTTCTTCGCCTCCGACGGCTTCCGCCATCTCGACAAGATCAAGTGACCGCCTCCCGGAAACGACCGTCGCAGCGAATTCGGCCGCGAAGTTCGAGGTCCGACTCCCAGGGACCGCCCTGACCCGACGGCAAAACGGCAATCGCCCTTGGTTCCCGGCCCGTCCCGCGTTATCCTACCGTGGAGACAGAGCTTCAGTTCTAACCGCCCGAGCGGAGACGGGGTCGGGCGCGGTGGATTCGCGATTGCGAAGCCGCGTGAAACCGTCCGGCGGGTCCGCTGCGACTGGCGGGATGCGGCCAGCCGCCGGTTCATCCCTCCAGGCCCCGAAGAACACTCACGAATATCGTTTCTAGTTCCTATTTTTTGCTGTTTCATCTTGAAGGAGATTCATGTCGAACGAGTTACGCAATTTTCTTACGCTTCCCTATGGGCGGCTCGAAGAGCTGAACCTGCAGATTAAAGACCAGCGGCGGAAACGGGTGGATCCGGACAAGATCCGCGAGGACCGGGTGAAAGACCTGACGGACGCCCATAGCGTCAAGGCGGTAACCGTGCTGTTCAGCGACCTCGAAGGACGCCTGCACATGCTCGATTACGATAAGAAATTCATCGTCAAGAGCTGGGACAACCTGACCTTCGACGGCTCCTCCATCCGCGGCTTCACCGCCCAGCGGGAGAGCGATCTCCGTCTGGGAATCGACTGGGCCTCCTTTTACTGGGCCCCGGCCGATCTGTTCGGCGCCGGCAAGGTGCTGGTCTTCGGCGAAGTCATCGATAAGAGCGGCGCGGGGTATCCGGCCGATATTCGCAGCGTTCTGAAGTCCTTCGCCCACGAGCAGCACTCGTCCCATGGGTACACCCTGAACGCCGCAAATGAGATCGAGGGCTTCCTGTTCCAGGGCGTGGACGCCGAGCGCCGCTATCACGATTCGCGAAGCTTCGAATACGTCAATACCGGAGGCTACTACCACTCGCTCCCCGGCGATCCGCTGCGCACCTTCATCGACCGGGCGGCGGAAGTGCAAAGGGCCATGGGCTTCGAGAACGAGAAGGATCACCCGGAGGTCGCTCCTTCCCAGTTCGAAATCAACTACGGCTATGGGGAGGTGGTGGCCGCCGCGGATCAGATCCAGCTCTATAAGCTCATTTGCCGCCAGGTGGCCACCAGCATGGGCATGACCGCATCCTTTCTGCCCAAGCCGGTGATCGGCGTAAACGGCAATGGCATGCACACCAACGTCTCGATCAGCAAGGACGGCAAGAACCTCTTCTGGGATCCCAATGGCGAGGAGTCGCTGAGCGCCATGGCCTGGACGTTCATCGACCGCATTCTCACCAGCGCAAACGACATCTGTCTGACCCTCAACGCCAGCGTGAATGCTTATCGCCGTCTGGATCCCCACTTTGAAGCGCCGAACCAGATCAAGGCCTCGCCCATCGATCGCGGCTCCATGGTGCGGGTGCCGATCGGCAACGAAAGAAGTTCGCGGGTGGAAGTGCGTTCGGTGGGACCGGACGCCAACCCATACATGGCTCTCTTCGCCATCTTCCGCACCGGACTCGAGGGCGAACTGGCCAAGATCCAGAATCTCCGCCAGGCCAAGCGGTACCTGCCGGATAACGTCTATACCGCGCTGGAGAACTTCCGCAAGTCGGCCTGGACGACCACCCTTCTGGGCGCCGATGTGAAGGGCCGCTACGCCGATCTGAAGCAGGCCGCCGCGGACCGCTGCCCGCGCCTGCTCGGCAATCTGATCAAGTCGCCGGAGATTCAGTTCCACCACGATGTCTACAACCAGTACCTTTGGAATATGTTCTAGGGTCTCCGAACACCCCGCCTGGAGGCGGTTTCAGCCTTTCGCCTCCAGGCGGCCACTCTCATCGAACGCAATCTGCAACAGCCGATCATGAGCCAAAAAACGATGCTGCTGGGCATCGACGTGGGAACCGGCGGAACGCGCGCCCTGCTGGTCGATGCGTCGGGCGCCGTGGCCGCCTCCGCCACTCACGAACACCAACCCTTTGCCTCGCCCCAAACCGGCTGGGCCGAGCAGGACCCCGCCGACTGGTGGGCGGCCTGCCAGCTTGCTTTGCGCAAGCTGCTGCGGCAGAGCGGCATCGCGCCGGATGCGATCGCCTGCGTCGGCCTTACCGGGCAGATGCATGGGGCTGTGCTGCTGGACGGCGAAGACCGGGTTCTGCGGCCGGCGCTGATCTGGTGCGACCAGCGCACGGCCGCCGAATGCGCCTGGTTGAACGAAACAGTGGGCGCGGCCCGGCTGGTGGAGCTCACATCCAACCCGGCGCTCACCAACTTCACGCTCACGAAGCTTCTCTGGGTGCGCACCCACCAGCCCGATCTCTGGCGGCGCTTCCGCAGATTTCTTCTCCCCAAAGATTATGTGCGCCTTCGCCTGACCGGCGTGCGCGCCATGGACGTAGCGGAGGCCTCCGGCACCCTGCTGCTGGATGTCGCCGGCCGCCGATGGTCCCGTCAGATGCTGGAGGCTGTGGATCTGGACGAGTCGTGCCTGCCGCAGCTTTTCGAATCTCAGCAGATCGCCGGTCATATTACCGAAGATGGCGCGGCGGCTACCGGATTGCTCCCCGGGACTCCCGTCGTGGCCGGCGCCGGCGATCAGGCGGCCGGCGCGACCGGTATGGGCATCGTGATGCCGGGCGATGTGAGCGCAACCATCGGCACCTCCGGCGTGGTCTTTGCCGCATGCGCCCAGCCTCTGACCGATCCGCAGGGGCGCCTGCACACCTTCTGTCACGCCATTCCCGACCGATGGCACGTGATGGGAGTAACCCAGGCTGCGGGACTCTCGCTCCGCTGGTTCCGCGACAACTTCGGGTGTGCTTCGCCGCGGAATCCCGCCGGACCGCGGCGCGAACCTTACGAACTGTTGTGCGAGGAAGCGGCTCAGGCGCCGGCGGGCGCCGGCGGCGTGCTCTGGGCGCCGTACTTGATGGGCGAGCGCACTCCACACCTGGACCCCGCTGCCCGAGCCGCCCTGGTGGGGCTGGCCGCCGACCATACCAGATCCCACGTGATCCGCGCCATCCTGGAGGGCGTCGCCTTCAGCCTGAAGGATACCTTCACCATATTTTCCGAACTCTCGATCCCCGCGCGC
>JAJYZK010000258.1 GCA_021799945.1 Acidobacteriota bacterium | reverse complement strand
CGTCCGGGAGAAAAACAGGCGCCCTCCGCATTCGGCTCCAGCCAAGATTATAGCGGCGGCGCAAGCGGATGCGGTCGGGCGGAGACCGGATCGGTCGCTCGCATTGCAGCTCCGTTTGTGGCGCCGACCAATTTGCCTGGCGGAGGAGGATCGGTCCCTGACCCTACGCTATAGTGGATGAAGTGGGCGAAAAACCAATGATTCCGGGCCATCTCTCCGATTCTCCGGAGGCCGGGGAGCCGACGGAGCAATTCGACGTTCTCGTGGTGGGCGCGGGTCCAACCGGGCTGGCCTGCGCCATTGAGGTCCAGCGCGCCGGATTGCGCGCGGCCCTGGTGGACAAAGGCTGTCTCTGCAACTCGCTCTTTCATTACCCCTCGAACATGACCTTCTTCACCACCTCCGAGCTGCTGGAGATCGGAGACATACCCTTCCCCAGCACGAACGCCAAGCCCACCCGCAGCGAAGCTCTGGAGTATTACCGGAAAGTGGCGCAGCACTTCCGCCTGGATCTGCGCCAGTACGAGACGGTGGAGAGCGTCGGCGGGCGTGACGGCGAGTTTGTCGTGCGGGTTCGCAATCGCTTCGGACAGCCGGGCCGCTACCTGACCCGTAAGCTCATCGTCGCCACCGGGTATTACGACCTGCCGAACTATCTCCACGCGCCCGGCGAGGATCTTCCCAAAGTGTTGCACTATTATCGCGACCCGCATCCTTACTACGATCAGGATGTGCTGGTGATCGGCGGCAAGAACTCCGCGGCGATCGCCGCCCTCGATTTATGGCGTCACGGCGCCCGGGTAACTCTGGTGCATCGGGAAGCGGCGATGCATGCGCACGTGAAGTACTGGATACTGCCGGACATCAACAACCGCATCAAGTCCGGGGAAGTGACCGCATACTTTTCCAGCTCGGTGACCTCCATTCACGAGGACCGGGTGGAGCTGGTTACGCCGCAGGGTCCGGTCCATGTCAAAAATCACTATGTTTTCGCCATGACCGGATATCGTCCCGACTTCGAGTTCCTGCAATCCCTGGGAGTTCGACTGCAGGGAGAGGACAGGCTGCCCGTGGTCGATCCGCAGACCCTGGAGAGCAACGTTCCCGGTCTGTACCTGGCCGGGGTGATCGTGGCCGGATCGAGGACAAATGAAATCTTCATCGAGAACGGCCGTTTTCACGGAGGCCAGATCGCCCGCGATCTGGCCTCCAGGCTGACCGCGCCACTTTCCGCCTGACGCCGGCCGCGGTCAGGGATTTCCGGGGAGGAACCGCCGACCGACCCGGCGAGAGGACGTCGCCCCCTCCGCCGCTTTGCTCCGCCATGCGGGCCGGGAACCGGACTCAATGCGTCCTTCTCCTTCATTGACGGTCAAAATGCAATAGGCTATGTGCTGGTGGGGAAGTTGAACGGATTTTACCGCTTATGAGCTGGCTTAAGCCTCGTTCGATCCGAGGGCAGCTTATCTCGGGACTCATTCTGTTGGAGGGCCTGCTGGTTGTAGGCTTTGCCACGCTCCTGGTGCGCGAGCAGGCATCGGAGATTCGGGATCGCGCCCGATCGCAGTTGCAATCCGAGGCGGATCTGCTCGCGCTGCAGAGCCAGGAGGCCCTGCGGGCCGGGCCGCAGGGCTATCTGCAGCCCATCGTGCGGGCCATGGTTGGGGCCCCGCAGATCCGGGCGGCGACGGTCACCGACGCCAGCGGCCGCGCGATGGCCAGCAGCGATCCCACGTTGATCGGCCGGAACGTGCTGACGCCCGCCGAAAAACAAGACATTTCCAGCAATGCGCCCAGCGTGATCTTCCGGTCTGCCGACGGAGCGCGGGAGGCCGTCGTTCCCATCCGCGTGGACGGGCGGCTCAGCGGCTACGCCTGGATCTATGAGAACGAATCGACGGAATGGCAGCAGATCTATTCCCTGGTGCGCATCACGCTCATTTTCGCCGGACTCGGCGCCTTCGGCACGGCGCTGATCGCGGGCTTGCTGGCCCGCTCCATCACCCGCCCCCTGCTGACCCTGTTGGCCGCTACCCGCAAGCTCATTCGCAATCCCGAAACCAAGGAGGGATTTCCTCTGGAGGTCACCTCCGCCAACGAGGCCGCCGATCTCACCCGGGCATTCAACCTGATGGTGACCTCGATCGAAGAGCAGCGGGCCGGACTCAACGACACGCTGGCGCTGCTGGACTCCATGCTGGAAAACGCCCCCATCGGCTTCGCATTTTTCGACCGCAAGTACCGGTACGTGCGCATCAATCAGTTTCTGGCGGAGATCAACCGGGGAACCATCGGTCGTCATCTTGGCCGCACCATCGGGGAGACGCTGGCCAATCCCGCGGCGGCGCTGCTCGAAAACTGCGTTCGCAATGTGTTTGAGAGCGGGCAGGCTGTTCGCGATTTTGAACTGACGATTCCCGGCGAGGAGGACTCGTCGCCGGCTGGGGCGTGGCTGCTGAACGTCTATCCGGTGAAGACCGTCGGCCAAACCGTGCGCTGGGTGGGGGCCATCGTGGTCGAGACCACGGAGAGAAAGCGCTCCGAGGAGGCGCTTCGGAAGACGGAAAAATTGGCCGCGGCCGGCCGCCTCGCGGCCTCCATCGCCCATGAAATTAACAATCCGCTGGAGGCGGTGACGAATCTCCTGTATCTGCTGCAGCGGCAGGAATCGCTCGATGACCAGGCTCGCTCCTACGCGGACCTGGCGCAGCATGAAATCTCCCGGGTCTCTGAAGTGACGCAGCAGACGCTCCGCTTCTACCGGCAATCGACGCTGCCGATGGTGGCCAACATTCCGGAGTTGCTCAACTCCGTGCTCACCCTGCATCAGGGACGACTCCATTCCCTGCAGATCGAGGTGACGCGTAGATTCGATTCGCAAGCGGACCTGCACTGCTTCTCCGGGGAGTTGCGTCAGCTCTTCGCCAACCTGGTGGGAAACGCCATCGACGCCATGGCTGCGCACGGGGTCATGCGGCTTGTCGTTCGCCGGTCTCAATCCTGGAGCGGCGGCGAGCCGGGCGTGCGGATCTTTGTGGAGGATAACGGCTCGGGAATGAACGATGCTACGCGGAAGCGCATCTTCGAACCCTTTTTCACCACCAAGGACGCGACCGGCACCGGGCTCGGTTTATGGGTGAGCGCGGAGATCATCCAAAAGCACCGGGGGCTGGTCCGGGTCCGCAGCCGGCCCCAGACGGAGGCCGCGGCGCGGGGGAAACGCTCCGGCACAATCTTTATGATTTTTCTGCCGCGACACGGCGTCGCCGCAGCGCGTCCCGTGGCGAATGCCGTCAGCCAAGCCGTTTGAGGCGCCCGCGTCGACGCGCCTGAGCCGCGCTCCGGCCCTCAGGGCTCCGGTGGTTTTGGATCCTGCGGCTTTCCGGCGCCTTGCTTAAAAAGGGGTCGCCGGCGGCGTGGGCGTTGCGACTGCGTCCGCGACCCGGGCCGCAGTCGCGGCGGAGCCTCGCCGCGCAGCCCGCAGTTCGCAGTTCGTCGGCCGCGGCGCTCCCGCCCCCTTCGAGCGGGTCACATGGAGGCGGTTCAATCTGAGATAGCGAACCCGGAGGCCGCCGGCGAAATCGGGCATCGCCTCCGGGGTCTTTTTCATGTCCACCAGGACCAGCAGCGCTGCGTCGGCGGGGTTGTCCAGGCTTTGGGTCACGCCAACTCCGAAGATCGCCGGATCGCTCATCCACTGCGGCGCGAACTTCTGCTGCGCTGCGGCGGCGGCCCGCCAGGCCTCATTCGAGGGATGAATGCCGCCGTACCGGGGCGGAGCCAAGGGCGCCGCTCCGGCATTTACGCTCGCCGCATCGGCGGGGATCACCAGAGTGCGCACTCCTCCGACCGACTTGGGAACCGCGGCCGTCGGCTTGCTCCGCTCCACATAGACGATCACGGCGCCTTCGCCGGGATGATCGAGACTTCTGCCGGGACGCACGCCAAGAACTCCGCTGTCCGGCCGAATGAGGGTGGCCGCAGCGTAGTCCGCCGCCGAGCGCGCCGCGCTGCTCTGCGCCTCGCTCAGGGCATGCTGCAAGCCGGCCGGTGGAGAGTCCCGGTCATAATCGGAGCAGGAGACGGAATGCTCAGGGCCGCCTACGATCCTGAATTGCAGTCCCGGTTGATGGCTATCCCGCGCCAGTTCCAAGAGAACATCCTGGATGGGATTGGCGACGCTCAGTCCGGCGCCCCCTTCGCCCGAGCCGCCGGCGAAGAACAGGCCGATGGGCTGCGCGTTGGCGGCGTCCAGCACCAGAGCGCCGGAGTCTCCGCTGTCGGCGAATCCGGCCCCGGGAATCCCGATCTGGTTGGTGAAGGTCTTGGTGTAATACGGCTTGGTTTCCGCGCAGTCGTAGTAGTAGTCCACTTCGACGCTCAAATCGATGGTGTCCACGGTGGAGCAGGTCAAACCGGTGGTGCGGCCGCTCTTGACCACCCGCATCTGGTCCAGGTCTCCCGGAGAGACGTTCTCGCCGACTCCTCCCGCGGGGGCGGCGGGGGTCAGCGCTCCATTCGCCGGCGGCCCCAACTGCAGAATGTTTCCGAGAGGATCGACGGCGGGCGTCGCCAGGGCCAGAGCGGCGTCCACATTGGACTCGGAGCTGGAGATGGGCGCCGCGTAGCGCAGCGCGCCCACCGTGCGGCCGGCCTGCGGATTGCAATCCTGATCGATCAGCGCCGGTTGCACGATGCTATCTCCGGTTCGCCCTTCATCGGATTCGGCGAGCACATGATTGTTGCTGAGAATGTAAAGATTGCTGTTTTGATCTTCGACCAGGGCCCCCAGAGTTCCGCCGCAGCAGTCCTTCACGTACTGGTTCCCCTGCGCGTCCATGGAGGAATCGAAGTCGTTCGCGTTGCCGCCGGACCCTCCCATCTCCACCATGCCCGTCTGCGGCGCCCGGTTCGGCAGCGGAGAGCTGTTGAAGCCTCCCGAGTTCAGCAGGATGTGCAAAGAGGCCCGGGAGCGAGGGCTATTCGCCGGACTGGCCACCAGAAAGACGGAGCCGGCGGGCGGAATCGCGGGCGCGGTGTAGGTTGCGCGGCATTGGGTGTAGGCCTGCGCAGAATGCCGGCAGCCCAGGTCCGCCACCGTTCCGTAGGCGGGCCCGGCGCCCGCGCCATTCGGAGACGGGGCTACGAACCAGCGCATTGCGCCGGAATTGACTTCGGAA
>JAJYZK010000257.1 GCA_021799945.1 Acidobacteriota bacterium | reverse complement strand
GGCGGCGGGGGGATGGCGGAGCGTCCGCCCGCGGTTGTCCGGTGGGCAAGAACCAGGAGCAGCACCGCGTCCACATGGCGGGTTTCAACGCAGGCGTCGCCGGCCAGAGCGGCGTAAGCCATCGCCCCCCGCGCCGCCGCCAGATCGGCCCGCAGGGATCGAACCCCATGCTCGCAAATGCGCGAGCTGATGTACCGCATCAGATCCGGAGAACAGGCGATTTCGCTCAAAGAAGCTCTGGCGGAAACGATCTGCGATTGCAAGCTTTCCTGGGCCGGGAGCCATGCGCCGGCGAAGCGAAGCTCGTCGCGTTCAAATGCGATCCTTCTCTCCATTACGAGCTGCCGTTCGGCCGGGTCAAGTGGAACGCAGACGGTTACCGACAAGGCGAAGCGGTCCAGTAATTGTGGGCGCAGGGAGCCCTCCTCCGGATTCATGCTGCCCAGCAGGACAAACCGGGCTGGATGGGTGGCGCTGAAGCCTTCCCGCTCCACCACATGCGTCCCGCTGGCTGCGGCGTCCAGCAGCGCGTCGCCCAGATGTGCGGGGAGCAGATTCACCTCGTCCACATACAGCACGCCGCCGTGGGCCTCGGCGAGCAGTCCCGGCTTCAGAACGGGGTCGCCCTTCAGCGTGCGCTCCAGATGGCGCCCGCCAAGCAGCCGGTCCTCGGTGGCCCCGATGGGCAAATCGATGAACGGCGCGGGCGCCGGAAGCAGGGCGGCCAGGCCGCGCGCGGCGGTCGTCTTGCCGGAGCCCCTGTCGCCACGCAGCAAAACTCCCAGCCGCCAATCGACGGCGGCCAGCAGCAGCGCAAGCCTCATCTCATCCTGGCCGACAATGGCGGAGAAGGGGTAGGCGGCCGGCTTCACGAAACAACCTCCCGTTTCCGCTCTCCCTGCGCCTCCAGCAGCATTTCCGCTTCCAGCAGAACGCCGCGCAGCGCGGCCAGGGTTTCCGTCGGGGGATTCTCCCAGAGCTGGCGCTTTGCCGCCTCCAGCAACCGCTCCGCGATGGCGCTCAAGGCCCACGGATTCGAGGCGGCAAGGAACTCACGCATGCCGGGGTCCAGCGCATAGCGCTCGGCCAGACCCTCATAGATGAAGTCTGGCGCGATGCGAGCCGTGGCGTCGAATCCGAAGATATAGTCGACCGTCGCGGCAAGCTCCAGTCCGCCTCTGTAGCCGTGGCGCTGGATCGACTCGATCCACTTCGGGTTCACCACGCGCGAGCGATAGACGCGCAGGGCCTCCTCGCGCAGGTCGCGCACCTGCGCCGCCTCCGGACGGGAGCTGTCGCCGAAATAGGCCTTCGGCTGCGCGCCCGTCAGCGCGCGGATGGAGGCGATCATTCCTCCGTGAAACTGGAAGTAGTCATCGGAATCGAAGATATCGTGCTCGCGGTTGTCCTGGTTGTGCAGCGCAACCTCGATGGATTTGAGCCGCTCGGCGAAGATGGGTTGCGCGTCCACGCCTTGGGCGCCTTTGCCGTACGCATAGCCTCCCCATGCCAGGAAGGCGCGGGCAAAGTCCTCCGCGCCCTGCCAGTTGCCGGCCTCGATCAGGGGCAGAATGCCCGCTCCGTAAGAACCCGGCTTGGAGCCGAAGATGCGGTAGCGCGCTCGATCCTCGGCCTCGTGTTCCGGTAGATCCTTTCTGGCCTCCAGCTCGGCGAGATAGTGCTTGCGCGGAAAGTTCCGGTCGAGCGGTTCCTCCAGCTCCACCACCGTCGCAACGGCCTGGTCGAAGATATCGATCAGGTGGGGAAAAGCGTCGCGGAAGAAGCCGCTGATGCGCAGCGTCACGTCCACCCGGGGCCGGCCAAGCTGAGCCAGCGGAATCACCTCCACCCCTTCGAGGCGCCGCGACTGCGCGTTCCACACGGGCTGGACGCCGAGCAGCGCAAAGGCCTGCGCGACATCGTCTCCGTGGGTCCGCATTTGCGAGGTTCCCCAGACGCTGAGCCCCATCATCTCCGGATACCGGCCCTCTTCCTTGTAAAAGCGGGCGACCGCTTCGCGGGCCAGCTGCTGGCCCACCCGCCAGGCCGCCTGAGAGGGCAGCGCGCGTGGATCGACCGCGTAGAAATTGCGGCCGGTCGGCAAAACGTGAGCCATGCCGCGGGTGGGCGCCCCGGCCGGACCCGCGGGAACATATTTTCCCTCCAGGGCGTCGAGCAGGCGCGCAATCTCATCGCCGGAGCGCTCCAGCCTGGGCGCAAGCTCTTCACAGGCGTAGGTGAGCGCGGCCGCAATCTGCTCGGATTCGAGGCCCAGCACGGCGCGCTGCGCTTCGCCGACGACGGCTCGGCGAAAGCCCAGCGTCTCCAGCATCGCGTACAGGTCGAGCGCGGCGCGGTCCAGAATCTCCAGCACGTCGGCCCGGGTGTGGGCCGGCCGGCCAAGCACCGAACGGGCAGGCTCCAGCCGTTCGCCCGGCCGGTTGAGCAGCTCCTGCAAATCGAAGCCAAACGCCGCCGCCAGGCTCCCCTGCAGACTCGGCGCCGCGGCATTCGCCAGCCGCGTAAGAGAGCGCAGCATCTCCGGCAGCGGAGGCATCTGCCCCAGCACGTGCAGGCCGTCGCGAATCTGCGCCATGCCCAGCTCGCAGAGATAGCCGTCCAGATCCTCAATCAGGTGCGCCACCTCGTTGCCGCTCATGGAGGCGAGCTGGGTCGGAATGCCCTCGGGGGTAAGCGTGTCGTCCCACTCGTGGCTATGGTCTCCGCGTTCGCGGGTCAGCATGGCCTTCAGGTCGAGATCGGCCCGCAGATTCGCGCTCTCGATCAATCGCCATATTTGCTGTTGCAAATAAGGGAGCTTGACCGGGTCGAGTTTTTCCACGGCATAGTACTCATTGACCAGTTGGTTCAATTCCGCCAGCGGGCCGTAGGTTTCCGCGGTGGTCATCGGCGGAGTCAGGTGGTCGATAATCACGGCGTGCGCGCGCCGCTTGGCCTGGCTTCCTTCTCCCGGGTCGTTGAGGATGAACGGGTAGACCAGCGGCATATCCCCGAGCAGAAGGTCGGGGAAACATTCGCCGGAGAGTCCGACGCTCTTGCCCGGCAGCCATTCCAGGGTTCCGTGCTTGCCCATGTGGACGATCGCATCGGCGCCCCAGCCCCCATCCGCCTGCGGCGTGTCGAGCCATCGATAGAAAGCGGCGTAGTGGTGCGTCGGCGGCAGGTCGGGCGTGTGATAGATCGCGTTGGGGTTGACGCCATAGCCTCGCGGCGGCTGCAAGGCGATGAGCGCATTTCCCAGCTCCAGCGCGGCAAAAAGATAATCCCGATCGTCGCCCCACGGCTCTTCCTCTTCGATCGAGACGACCTTTCCCCCGATGGTCGGAAGCAGCTTTTTGTCGGTCTTCTTGGCCGGCTTCACGGTCGGGCCGCGGTCCTGCGGCCGGCCCCAGAAATCCTGCATCCGGCGCGCCGGACGAGCCGGAAAGCCGTCGTAAATCCTGCGGTAGGCCGCCCGGGAGAAGCGCATGGCTCGCGCCGGATCGAGCGGATAGCGGGCGTCATAGGTCCCGCGCTCAAGCAGGCTCTGCATCAATTCGTCGGAGGTTGGGGGCAGGGAAGGGATGGCATAGCGGCGGCCCCGCATGGCGTGCAGCGTCGTAAGCAGGCTGGCGGGAGTGTCGAGACCTACGGCGCCGCCGGCCTGCGACGACTTAGCCGACGAGTTGGTCAGAATGAAGGCGATCCGCCGGTCGCGGTTCGCCTTCCGGCGCAGCGCCGCCAGGCGACTGGCGATCCCGGCGGCGCGAGCGGCCCGGTCTTCGTTCGCCAGGTAGAGACTTTCGGCGCCGTTTTTGCCCCGCTCCTTGAACGACACGGGCACGGAAATGATGCGTCCGTCGAACTCCGGAATGGCGACGTTGATCGCGGTATCGACTGCATTCAATCCGCGGCGCGAACCCTCCCAGGCGCCTTGCGGCATCTGACAGGCGATCGCCTGAACGATGGGCAGTCCCAACCTTTCCAGCGACGAAACTGCCTCGCCCGGCTGGGTGACGGAGCCGCGATTGACCTCGCCGAGCGCAAACGACAGGGTGGTCAGCAGCACCTCGGCGCGACCCTCGATGAATTGGAAGGCCGCCGGAATCCCATTCTCCTGCGCCTTCAGGCTGGAGGTGAAGACGCAGAGCGGATTGATTCCGCGGGCTTCCAGCGCCTGAGCGATGGCGTCGACGAAGGCGGTGTTCCCGCTCATTCGGTGGGCGCGGTAAAACAACACGGCGACGGTCGGACGCTCGAGATCGGCCTGCCGCTCCCAGTCCTCGACGCCGGCGACGCCTTCGCTTCCTCCGGAGGAGTTCGGCAGATAAATGCCGTGCTCCGGCATCGGAGCGGGCGGTGCATAGCCATGGCCGGTGAGCATCAGCCGGTCGGAAAGGAAGCGGAACAACTCGGCGAAGTTCCGCACGCCGCCGAGGGCGAGGTAAGCGCCCGCGCTCTGCATGACGTCGGCAGGCGCATGACTCATCTCGGAGAACTCGGAGCTGTTCTCGCCGCAGCCGCTCAACAGCACCAGCGATTGCCCGCGCTCCAGACAGGCCGCGCGCAGTCGGTCGAAGGCCGGAATGCAATGAAGCTGCCCGTGGCAGCGGACCACGATGACACGCGCCTTGCCCATCTCCCCGTGGATGAGCGATTCCAGTTGATCTTCATTGCGCAGCGCATTGAGCGAGAAACCAATTACCTGAAGCTCGGCCGGGAGCAGCTCCGATGCTTTGGCCAGCGTGAGCAGATCGGTATCCGCATGCGAGAGCAGCAGGATCGCTCCTCCGGCGCCGGGTGCGGCCGTGAGAAGACCGGGAGATTGCGTGGAAGCCGCCGCCGCCGCTGTCGCCGGCTTGCGGACCTCCCAGTCGTAGTAGTTGAAGACAAATTCACTCAGCTCCGCCGGCGGCTGGAGAAAGCGGTCGGCGGCGAGCATCGCGTCGATGTAATCGAAGATCCGACACACCTGCCAGGGACTGTTCACCGAGTGGAACCAGACCGAGCGGCCATCGAAGACGAGACTCACCACATTGGCGAGGGCGCACGGACCCAGGCAACCGCCTTTCGTGAGATGAACATGATTGCGGATCTTGCGTCCCAGCCACTCCCGCGTGTAGACATCCACGGGGACGGCTGCGTACCCCCGCTCGGTGATGCCGCAACAGCAGCCGGAG
>JAJYZK010000256.1 GCA_021799945.1 Acidobacteriota bacterium | reverse complement strand
CGGCGACCAGCGGGTCCAAAAACATCGCCTACGAATAAGATTCTCAATTTTGCAGTCCGGAATGTTTGAAGTGAGCCGAAAACGATCCTAGCATGGGGGGAAAAAGCACCGGTTACCGGTATTAAAGTGTGCAACAATTGAAGTTACTAAGGTGCCGTCGAAGGTCCATGCGCACCTGCGCCGGCATATGGTAGCGTTCGGGAATGGCGGTTAACTGTAGATTCGCAACCGGTGTGCATGTCCTTGTCCTCCTGGCCGGGGAAGGCGACGGGCTTCAAACGTCGACGGACATCGCGGAAAAGCTCGACACCAATCCGGTCGTCGTGCGGCGCGTGCTGGCCTCGCTCCAACAGGCGAAGCTCATCGAAAGCCAGAAGGGACCGACCGGCGGATCGCGCCTGGTCCGTTCGCCGAAGGCGATTTCGCTGGCCGACATTTATAAGGCAGTGGAGACCGGTCCGCTCTTTCACACTCCTAAGGTCCACGCCACCGCGGCGGTTCGCGTGAACGGCGCTCTGGACAAGATTTTCGTCTCTTCCATGGGCGCGTTGATGGAAGACTTCGACAAGACCACGCTCAGCCAGGTTCTGAAGCGGGTCTCCAAGAACCACAAGAAGTAATCCGGGTACGTCCCGAAGCCGCTCAGCCGCCAGGCTTGGCGCCGCTGTCCTCTCCTGTTGCATTCTCCAGATCCGAAGCTGCTTGATCCGCCGCCGGCGACTGCGGGCGCAGCAACGGAAATAAAATCACATCGCGGATCGATTTCGCCCCGGTAAGCACCATGGTCAGCCGGTCGATGCCGATGCCCTCTCCGGCCGTTGGCGGCAGGCCGTAGGCCAGAGCGCGGAGGTAATCGTCATCCACCTGGTGCGCCTCTTCATCGCCCCGCTCCCGCTCCGCAATCTGCTGCTCGAATCGCCGGCGCTGTTCGTCCGGGTCGTTCAACTCGCTGAATGCGTTGCCCAGTTCGAATCCGGCGATGAAGAATTCGAAGCGCTCCACCCAATCCGGCTCCTCCGGCTTCTGTTTCGAGAGCGGGGAAACCGCGGCTGGAAAGTCGTAGATGATGGTGGGCTGGATCAGGCGGTGCTCGGCGACGGCTTCGAAGATCTTCGTGATCGTTTTGCCCGCCGGTTCTCCCGGCTCCGAATCCACTGCAACCCTCGCCCGCCGCAGGCGCGCCGCCATCGCCTCGACGGCCGCGGCGCTGGCGAACTCCGCCCACTCCGGTCCCGGACCCGCGGCCTCCGGCCAGAAGGTCTGGATCGCCTCGCGCATGGAGTAGCGGCGCCACCGGCTCAGATCGATCTCATGCTCGCCCCACCGGGTTACCGCGGAGCCATTCACCTCTCGGGCCACGGTCGCGATCAGATCCTCGGTCAGATCCATCAGATCGTGGTAGCTGGCGTAGGCCTGATAAAACTCCAGCATGGTGAATTCGGGATTGTGCTGCGTCGAAACGCCCTCGTTGCGGAAATTGCGATTGATCTCGTAAACGCGGTCCAGGCCTCCCACCACCAGCCGTTTGAGGTAAAGCTCCGGAGCGATGCGCAGGAACAGCGGGATGTCCAGCGCATTGTGATGGGTGCGGAACGGGCGGGCCGAGGCGCCACCCGCGATCGGATGCATCATCGGAGTTTCCACCTCGAGGAAGCCTCGATCGTCGAAGTAGCGCCGGATAGCCTTGAGCGCCTGGGCGCGCTTCAGAAACACCTCCCGGACTCCGGGATTCACAAAGAGATCGACATAGCGCTGCCGGTAGCGAAGCTCGACATCGGCCAGCCCGTGGTATTTTTCCGGCAGCGCGAGCATG
The DNA here is from genome assembly GCA_021799945.1 of Acidobacteriota bacterium. Classification (GTDB taxonomy): domain Bacteria; phylum Acidobacteriota; class Terriglobia; order Terriglobales; family Acidobacteriaceae; genus PALSA-350. The sequence goes on along the minus strand of JAJYZK010000256.1, from coordinate 3,372 downwards.
GCCTTGGCCAGAAGGGCGATTTGCTCGACGTGGACCGTCAGCTCTCCGGTGCGGGTTCGGAACAGGTAGCCGGTGACGCCGACGGCGTCCCCCAGATCGAGCAGCTTATAAAGCTGAAAACCCTCCGGCCCCACCGCGTCCAGCCGGACATAGATCTGCAGGCGTTCGCCGCCCTGCTGGAGGTGGGCGAAGCCCGCCTTGCCCTGGGCTCGGATGGCCATAATGCGCCCGGGAACCGAAACCCGGGGCCGCTCCGATTCCAGCTCCGCAGCGGTCGCCGCGCCATAGCTCTCGCGAATGGCGGCGATGGTATGGGAGGCCGGGAAGCGATTGGGATACGCGGCATGCCCGAGAGCGGCGATCTGGTTTAACTTCTCTCTGCGCAGCGCGTACAGGTTGCGCTCGAATTCCGACTCAAACACGCGTGCGCCTTTCGCCGATGGCCTGGTGAGGCCGGGGATGGAAAACCGTTGGAATGCCTGGGAGCTTGTTGAAAGACGCGCCGACGCAGCCAGCGAGGCGTCAAATTCCCGTTCCCTGTCGATTCTGCTGTCCACGCGCGACGGGCTGTCAGCCGTCGGGAAATCTTATTTTTCAACAAGCACCTAGTATGGCGAATCAGAAATTCGCTCAAGAACAACCATCGATCCTTCGACTCCGTTTGGCCCAAGAGCCGGGCAAACTCCGCTCAGGATGACCGTTCCTTTGTTCTGCGAACTTCTGACTCAGGGCGCCGGTGTCCTGTCTCCGAGGTTCGCCATAGAATCCATGTCATCCTGAGCGCAGCGAAGGATCCGCTTTTCCAACGATTTCCGCATGGCAGTCCCGTTTCCATGGATGCTGTGAACTTCGGGGACGCCACACTAGTATAAATGGTACGTCGCGGAGAGGAGCCGCAAGCTGTGCCAGCGGAAGATCGCCGGGCCAATTCTGAGAATTCGCGGCGCGGGGACGGCGGCTCCGGCGGCCTGGGCATGCTGGTCCAGGTGGAGAAGCTGATTCAGATTGTGCTTCTGCTGCCGGCGGCCACCTTTACCGGATGGGCCATCGGGCTGGCCCTGGATCGTTGGCTGCATCGCCATTGGATCTACGTCGCCGGTTTGCTGGCGGGCGCAGCCGCCGGCTTTGTGCAGATCTTCCGCCTGGTCCTTGGCCCACCGGTTCCCGACCCGGGTGGCGAGGAGGCTGGCGAGGAAGCCGGCGGGAAGGTCTCGGGCCGGAAGCCGGGCCAGGGAAAACAACAGTGATGACCAAGAAGCGGATCGAGGCGGAGAACGGCATACCGGGCGCGGGCGCATCGGAATTCCACGAGGGAGACCTGAGGGCCATGCTGAACCGCGCCCTGCGCACGGTGGGCATCGCCGCGGTTCTGGGCATCCTGCCGGTCTGGAGAATGTGGGGATGGCGCTCCCTGCTGCTCTTCCTGATCGGGGCGGTGATCGGAGCGACCGGCATCGTGGAGTGGAGACATTTGATGTCGGTCATGCTGCGACGGCTGCCGCCGTCGCCGGGGGCGGAGGAACCAGAGGCGAGGGCGCCGGAATCGAGCCCGGAATCGAGTGCGGAGCCGCCGGATGCCGAGGAGGCCGGCGCGCAGCGCCCTGCCGACCAATCCGGCCGATCCGCTCCCTCGCTGGCGCCTGCCGTTCTGTTGTTTGCCCTTCGCTTTGTTATCGCCGCGGCCGTGCTGTATGTTAGCCTTAAGAGCTTGGAAGGCAAGGCCGCTGCACTCATTTTGGGGCTGGCGCTGGCCTTGGCCGCCCTGTTCCTGGAGGCGATCCGACTCCTTCGCGCCTGGACCTATTAGGCTGAGCGCGCCGGCGCCCTCAGCCGGTCCCTCCTCCAGCGCGGCCGGCGAACAGCGAACGGTAAAAACAAATGGAGAGCACGACCAACCGCGCATGAGCGATCAAACCCCCGTCACTCTCTTCCTGAATCGCAACTTCGGCGGAGAGGCCACCCGCATCCTGCACGCCTTTCATCAGCAGCCGTACGATCCCGGCGCCCCGATCACCAACGCCTTTGCGATGGAGCTGCTGGTTGTCGCGCTGCTGATGGCGTTCTTCCTTCTGGTGCGCGCCACGCTGAGTGTGGAAGAGCCCGGATTCCTGCAGCAGGCGGCCGAGGCCATCCACGGCTTTGTCTCCGAGCAGGCCGCTTCCATCATCGGTCCGCACAGCGCGCGCTATGTGATGTTCATTTCCTGCGTGCTGGTGTTTATCCTGGCCTGCAATCTGATCGGCCTGATCCCCGGCCTCGCTTCGCCGACGGCTACGCCGACGGTTACCCTGGGCGTGGCCCTGCTGGTCTTTCTCTATTACAACTTCCACGGAATTCGCGAACAGGGCCCCATCGGCCACGCCAAGCACTTTCTGGGGCCGGTATGGTGGATCTCCTGGATGATGCTGCCCATCGAGATCATCTCCCATCTGGCGCGCATCCTCTCGCTCAGCGTCCGTCTTTACGCCAATATGTTCGCCGGCGAAATGGTGACCCTGGTCTTCTTTTCGCTGATTCCGGTGGCGGTTCCCGTGGTCTTTCTCGGCCTGCACCTGGGCGTCTCTCTCATCCAGGCCTATATCTTCATGCTGCTCACGATGATCTACGTATCGCAGGCGGTTGCGGCCGAACACTGAGGCTCCATGCAGTTTCCCGGCCGGGGAGCTATGCTTCCGCTCCGGCCGGAAGGCCGCAAGCGTGAGGGGGCCAGCACGGTGAGCCCCAACCACCCACTGGCGGCGACATCGAAGGAAGCAAGGAGGACGTATGCGTAAGCTGCAGTATTTGTTCGTAACAATGTCCGCGCTGTTCCTGGCTTCTCCGGCCTTCGCGCAAGCGGCCGGCGGGGTGAGCATCGGCACGGGACTCACCGCGATCGCGGCGGGCTTGGGCATGGGGCTGGCCGCAGGGCTCTGCGGCGTCGGTCAGGGCCGGGCCACCGCATCCGCCACCGAGGCCATGGCCCGCAACCCCGGCGCGAGAGCCGGCATTCTCATGCTGCTCACCCTGGGCCTGGCCTTTATCGAATCGCTTTCGCTCTTCACCCTGGTGATCATCTTTGTGCTGGTGAAGTAGATCCCGCCAGTGAGTTGACTGCGCTGTCTTCCGCCAGCCGCGCGGAGGGCAGCGCAAGCCCCTGGCCGAAGCTCCGGGACGCGCCGGGGGCTTCGGCCCGATATTCCCAGGCACAAAGAGACCCAATCGGCGATCCCATCAGGCTATCTCGTCGCGGCGCCCGCCCGGCGACTTCCGGTCAAACCGTATCCGCGGGTTCCTGGCCGCGGATCAGGCTTAGAACTGGTCTCATAAATAGCTCAGCGGCTTCGATGGACCGCATGAGCCCCGCCTCGATGGCGGGTCTCATGCGCGGCG
>JAJYZK010000255.1 GCA_021799945.1 Acidobacteriota bacterium | reverse complement strand
ATTTGTCGAGCTGGGTCACGGCAGAGTCAATTTCCCCGCCATCTTCGCCGCGATGACGCAGGTGAGTTTCTCCGGCTGGGGCATCGTCGAGCTGGACGCCGTGCCTTTGGGGGCCAACCGGACTCCCAAGCAATGCGCCGCGATCAGCCAGGAGTATTTGGAGCGCATCGACTCGATTCAGGGACTCAACTGAATCCTTTTCCTAGGACGCCGTAGCGGCGGCGTCCTGTGGGCGCGCATCCTTATAGCATTTTCCTGAGAAGTATAGAGCCAGCGAACCAAGAAAATGTCGTCCTGAACGGAGCGTAGCGTAGTGAAGGACCTTGCGTTTGGCCGGCAAACCGCGAGATCCTTCGGTCGCTGTGGCGACCTCAGGATGACAGGAATGGTGAATCTGCACTCTATAGCAATGTGGAAAATGCGCTAGAAATTCTGCTCCACCCAGCGGGAAAGGCCGTTTTTCGCATCGGGGTGCTTGATCTTCATCCATCCCGGCCCGTCTTCCGTCATCTTGTCTTCCGGCAGTCGTTGAATCTGAACCTGACCGGACCGATATCCCGATTCCCTCTCGATCCGTTGAATCTGATCGCCCGTAACGGGGGCGGCGCCGGGAAGAAAATCGAGCACCACGAAGGAGCGCCGCAGGTTGAACTGCGCGCTCTTCAGATCGGGCAGGGAGTACAGCCGCACCAGAATGTTGAAGAAGCCGCGCGGAGAAAATACTCCATTCAGTTGCGCGGTCACCCGTTGTCCATCGCGCGCAGCCGGGACCGGTTTGATCTGCGCCCGGGCCACCCAAGGCAGAGCGAGGAGAAACAGAAAGAAGTCTGCGCGAAGCGTCTTCCGCATGGCGGCCCTCATGGCCGATGCCGCATGAAGCCGGAAAAATAGTATTCCGTAAAAAACAGCACCTGCCGGTCTTCCCTCACATCCTCCGGGCTGTTCAGATCCTGCCAGAGCGGGAGCTGGAGGCCCGCGCCAACCTCATAATGCAGGGTAGCGAATTCGAGCACCGCGTCCTGATAGAAGCTCTGTCCGCCGGATCCGGGGGAGATGCGCCCGGCGGTATGCGAGAGCGCATCGTGCTGATAATTCTCCTCAATAGAGATCCAAAGCTCCTTGGGCAGGCCGTAATCGGGCAGCGTGCGCGGAGTAAGACGCAGCTCCGCCTGCCCGTCGGCGCGAAACTGATCGCCGGGACTGACGCCGGTCCGCGTGATCGGGTTGGCGCGAATTGTGCTGTCCGCCGCGAACCCATACGCCGCATTGTTCAGGCCGAAAGCCACCCCCGCGTAGGGCGCCACGGCGCCGGAGCCGGTCTGAATCGGCCCCGGCAGCAGGCCGGCGGCGTTGTGCAGCGTGTTGCTGCCGCTGGGCAGGGAGAGACCGGCCAGAGGCGCGAGGCGCGCGGTGGACTTCGGGCTGTCCCGGCTGAACAGCGTATATCGGATAAACGCCAGGGTGTCTCCCATCCCTCCGCCGGCGACGGTCTCCCCGCCCGAGGGCGCCTGAGTCCGAATCGAGCTGTGCATCGGAGTGTAGGTGGTGAAGATGGTCCACTTGGCGTTCAGTCCATAAGCGAGGTCGATCGGAAACTGGAGGCCGGTGAAGTTCTGGCCCCCATATGCGGTGTCCCAGTTGAGGCGAAGCAGGGCCTGACTCTGGGCTACCGGCAATGCGGTGACGAAGGTTGCCGGAGACGCTTGCGCGAAGCGGGGATTCGCAGCCAGCAGCCCGGCCAGCAGGATGACGACCGCAGTCTTCGGGAACAGCCGCGGCGGAGCAGAGGGTCCGCACGAATCAAACGCCATACCAGCGATTCAAACATCCTCGCTCGGCATCGGCAACTTACGGTTTTCTGACAGCGCGAGACGCACCGGCGACGGCTCCGGAGCCCTTCGGACCGTCCATCGCAGCGAAGGCGAGACCGGTCACCCGTGCTGGGCCAATCCTTCCCTTTCGTCTTCGCTCCAGGTTTCGCTTTTCCCGACAATGACGCCGCGCGCCCCAACCGGGCAGCTACTCCATCAGCCAGCCATGGCTGACCATGATGGACTGTCCGGTCAGCGCCAGGGACTTCTGCGCCGCCAGAAAGACGGCCGTCTCCGCAACCTCCTCCGCGGCAGTGAACTGGCCGTCCAGGGTGTCCTTCAGCATGGTGGCCACCACCTCGTCCTCGGTCATGTTGCGCAGCACAGCCTGCTCGGGAATCTGCTTGGCGACCAGTTGCGTGCGCACGAAGCCGGGACAGATGACGTTCGACCGCACTCCATGCGGCGCCCCCTCTTTGGCTACTGCGCGGCACAGCCCCAGCACTCCGTGCTTGGCCGCGGTGTAGGGCGCCTTGAGCACGGAGGCGGTTTTGGAATGCACCGAGCCGAGAAATAAGATGCAGCCCCCATGTTTCGCGGCATACATGAGGCGCAAACAGGCGCGGGTGGCCAGAAAGGCGCCATCCAGATGCACAGCCAGCACGCGCTTCCAATCGCTGAAGGCGAGCTGATCGAGCGCGGCGATATGTTGGATCCCGGCGTTGTTCACCAGGATGTCCACGCCGCCGAAGGCCGCCGCCACCGCCGCCACTCCGGCTTCGACGGAGCTCTCGTCGGTCACATCCATGGCTAAGCCCATCGAGGTGGCGCCGTACTCCCGCGCCATCGCCGCCGCCGCGGCCTCCGCCTGTCCGCGATCGAGATCCGCGATGGCGACCGCGGCCCCCTCCCGCGCGAATGCCCGCGCGATGGCCTGGCCGATACCCATCGCCGCCCCAGTGACGATCGCCGACTGTCCTTGCAGTCGCATCTGCTCTCCCTCCCTGGCCGCTCCCGGCGCGCCCCGACTCCCTTGCGCCTTCCAGCGCGGGGCACAAGGAGGATATCGCACACGGCCGAGGACCGCGAATGCGGCTCCCGTTGCGGGCGGCGTCAGCTCACCTTGACTAAGGAAACCTCGATCTCCAGCTTGAGTTCGTCGCCCAGCAGCACTCCTCCGGTCTCCAAAGGCGCGTTGAAGAGGAGCCCGAAGTCGCTGCGCTTGATTTTGGTGGAGGCCGAGGCGCCGATGCGCGAGTTGCCCCAGAGATCCTTGGCTTCGCCGGTAATTCCCTCCACCCGCAGCCCGATCTCCCGGGTGACGCCGTGAATGGTGAGCTCGCCGGTTACGCTCAACTCGCCTTCGCCCTGGGGCGCGATCTTGCCGCTCTTGAAGGTGATGGCCGGAAAGACCGCGACGTCGAGAAAATCCGGTCCCTTCACGTGAGCGTCGCGTTGGTCGTCGTTCGTCTTGAGCGAGTCGGCGGCAATCTCGGCCTCAATTCGAGCGTCGGCCGGGTGTTCCGGATCCCACGTCACGGTTCCCTTCACGCCGGTAAAGCCGCCGCGGACGTTGGTGATCATCATATGGCGGATGACAAATTGCGCGCTGGAGTGCGCCGGATCGATCTGATAGGTCGTCTTCATGGCTCGTCGTTCTCCTGAATTTTCTTGAATGCTCCATTTTGTTTGGCGGAATACCCAGAGGTTGTGCGCGGCCCATGCCGCATCTATCTTGATGTCAAGATAGATGCGGGCCGGGAGCGAACGATTCACCGGTTTCCGGCGCGGGCCGTCTGGGAGTTTATTGAAAAACAGATCTGTGGCCGGGACAAGATCCAATCCCTTGTGGATCTGGATTGGCGGGCGCCCATCCCGTTGCGCCTCGCTCGGCGCTGCGGCGTGTTTTTCAACAAACTCCCGGACCTTTTCCAGACGGGCGCGGGGGCTCGGCCTTCAGCGCGCTCCCTTGCAGGTCTCCCCGCAGACTCCGTCGCAGGTGTTGTAGCGCGGAGCCGAGGACAGCAGCGCTTCAATCTCCGCTACGCCGCGGATCCCTCCGCGGGCGCCGGCCGCCATGCAGTTCAGGGCGGCGGCGGCGCAGGCGAAATCCAGTTGCCGCTCCAGCGGCCAATCCTGCAGCAGGCCATAGATGAATCCGGCATGGAAGATGTCGCCGGCGCCGGTGGTGTCCACCACCGGAACCTGATAGGCGGCGCGATGCAGGAACCCACTGCCATCCCAGGCCAGCACGCCTCCGGGCCCCAGGGTCGCGGCGGCAACCCTGGACCCATAGCGGCTGCGCATGAGGCGCAGCGCCGTGGGCAAATCCTCCTCACCCATCAGCCGGCAGGGGAAGTCGCGGCTCACCACGAGATAATCGATCAACGCCAGCAGCTCGTCCACCCCGGGATACACCTCGTCGAGATCGGCCACCACGGGAATGTTCGCCTCCCTCGCCCATCCGGCGGCCCGCACCGCCGCCGCGGTATCGCATCCGTCCACATGCAGTGCCCGCGCGTTCACAATCCAGTCGCGCTCCAACTCCGCGGGGAGGAGCGTGAGCCGGTCGTCGCGGCGGCATAAAACGGTGCGCTCGCCGCTGCCGTCGACAAGGATGAGAGACTGCGGACTGTCGCCTCCCGGGGTCACCACCAGCCGCGCCTCCACTCCGGCCTTCGCAAACGCCTGACGGTGCAGGTCGGCGGCCGCGTCATCCCCCAGCTTGCCCACATAGCGAGTGCGCAATCCCCACATCTGACAGGCGACCACCGTGCTCGCAACCTGCCCTCCCGGAGAAACAGCGGCGGTGCGGTACTCCACTTTGGAGCCCCGCGCGGGATAGGCGGCGAGGGAAATGATCGTGTCGGTGGCGTTGAGCCCGACGCCGACAAGATCAACCTGAGACGCGAAGGTCATTGTGCCAGTGTAACCGGCGCTCGCATAAATACCCGGGGCGAGCCAAGGCGCGGCTTTGAGATCGCCGGAGCCGGCAGCAGGGCGGCGCTTCCAATCTGTGGACGCAGTAGTGCTTCCACCGGGTCTCGGGATGGCTTTCTGGTTCGGCGCACTGCACCTTTTGTGTCATCCCGTTGGGCATCAAACTGGCATCTAATGGGCTCGAATGGAGCGCGAATGGCGGGAAGATTTTGGACGTATTTGCTTGCCGGGGTGTGGGCCGCCGCCATGAACTGCGGCGCGTTGGCGCAGTCCTTGAACGCCCGGCAGGTGATGGATGCGGCCAACCGCGATCGCGCCCGGCATGGACTTGGGCCGCTCCGATGGAATCCGGCTCTGGCCCAGGCCGCGCAGACCCATGCCAACCGGATGGTTTGGGAGCGAGAGCTGTCCCATCAGTATCCGGGAGAGCCCGAT
>JAJYZK010000004.1:17438-22425 GCA_021799945.1 Acidobacteriota bacterium | reverse complement strand
ATTCTTCAGGCGGAGGTCGAGTCCGAACGCGCTGGGGTGGATTTCCTGCGCGCGCAGCGGGAATTTCTGGCCGACTTTCAGGTTCTCGCCGCCGCCGCCGGCGCGGCCGATCTGCCGCCGGCGCCGCTTCAGGGGAGCCTGGATTCAGCGCCGCCCTTCGATGCCGAAAAACAGGCGACGGCGATCGAGGAGCAGAGCCCGGAGATCCGGCGCGCCCGGCAGCGCGTGGCCGTGGCCCAGGCCCGGCTGAAGGATGCGCAGCGGGAATCCTTCCCCGATCTCACTCTCCGCGGCGGCGAGTGGTGGAGCGGGGAGTTGACCGGGAGCTCCAACCGCGCGGCCGGTCCCATGAGCTTCCTCGAAGCGGGGGTCAAGCTGCCGCTCTGGAATCGCAACCAGGGCAATGTGGAGGCGGCCAAGGCTGAACTGGAGCAGGCCCGGCAGGAGGTTCTCCGTGTGCAGCTTGCGCTTCGTCAGCGGACCGAGCCGCTTGCGCAGCGGTATCTGGCGGCCCGCTTCGAGTCCGAACGCTACCGCACCGAATTGCTGCCGCGCGCGCGCCGGGCCTACGAGCTTTATTTGATGAAGTACCAGCAGATGGCCGGATCCTATCCCCAGGTGCTGCTTTCCCAGCGCACGCTCTTCGAATTGCAGATCGACTACATCCGCTCCCTGGCGGAGCTGTGGTCCAATGCCGTTGCGCTCCAGAACTATGGCCTTACGGACGGTTTGCAGCCGCCCGCCGGGGCGCCGGAGGAGCCGGGCGCGTTGAATCTTCCGAACGGAGGAGGAGGCGATTGAGGCCCGAAAGGCTCCGCGGCCGCCGTCCGCGCCGTCCGTCCCCCTTCAGGGCGCGGGCCGGCGTGAGGCGGACAAGGCCGCCGCTCCGGCAAAGACGGCGGCGGAGCCCAGAGATTCCTCGATGCGCAGAAGCTCGTTCCATTTGGCCATGCGCTCGGAGCGGGCGAAGGAGCCCACCTTCAACTGTCCCGCATTCCAGCCCACGGCCAGATGCGCGATGGTGACATCCTCGGTTTCGCCGGATCGGGCGGAGAGAATGGTCGCGAATCCCGCCTGGCGCGCCGCTTCAAGCGCCTGCCGGGTCTCGGTGATGGTTCCCGCCTGATTGGGCTTGATCAGGGCGGCATTGCACTCGGCATGCTCGGCCGCGCGGCGCACCCGCGCCGCGTTGGTGGCCAGCAGATCGTCGCCCACAATCTGCACGCGGTCTCCCAGCGCGGCGGTGACGGCCCGCATGCCCTCCGCGTCGTCTTCGGCAAAGGGATCCTCGATCGAAGCGATGGGGAAGCGGCTGGACCATCCCGCGATCACCCGCAGCCAATCGCCCGGATCGAAGTCGCGCCCCTCGGCGGAGAGCCGATAGCGGCCGTCCCGGTAGAATTCCGAGGCCGCAATGTCCAGGGAAATGACCACTTCTCCCCCGCCGTATCCCGCCGCTTCGATCGACCGGGTCAGAGTCTCCAGCCCCTCTTCATTGCTATCGAAGGCGGGCCACCAGCCGCCCTCGTCGGCCACTCCATAGCGCCGCCCGCGGGAGCTCATTTGAGCCCCGGCGGCGCGGTACACGTCGGCCGTCATGGCCAGCGCTTCGGCGAAGCTCTGGGCCTTCACCGGGATCACCAGAAAGTCCTGAATGTCGATCCGGCCGCCGGCGTGCGCGCCGCCGCCGAAGATCTGAATCTCGGGCAGGGGCAGGCGCACCGCCGCGCCGGCGGCGAGATGCCGCCAGAGCGGCAGATGCTCGCTCTCCGCGGCCAGGCGCAGCGCGGCCATAGAGGTTGCAATCATGGCGTTGCCGCCCAGCCTGGATTTATTGGGGGCGCCGTCGAGTTCGATCAGGGCGCGGTCGAGCTCTTCCTGATCGGCGGCGTCGCGGCCCAGGATCGCGGCGGCGATCGGGCCGTTCACATTGCCGAGGGCCCGGCTCACGCCAAAGCCTCCGTATGCGGGGCCGCCGTCGCGCAGGTCGATGGCTTCGCGGCTGCCCTTGGAGGCGCCGGCGGGAGCGATGCCTCGGGCCGCGATTCCCCGGGTCGAGGTCAGCTCCACTTCCACCGTCGGCCTGCCGCGCGAGTCCCATACCTGCCGTCCAGTTACTTTCCCGATTTCACATCGCAAGGCGCGTCACCTCTCGTCTCCAGCGCTCCGCCATGCCTTCCAGCCCGCGCCCCGCCTCTCGATCCGTCTCCAGAAGCGATCGGATCGCAAAATCTCTCACAAATTCCCGGTCCCGGTGCGCGGTGAGATATTCCACCGGCGACTTGCCGTCGATGCGGGCCAGCAGGTTGCCGGCCAGCAACGCCGCTGCGCGCTGCTCCAGCGGTCCGGGATCTTCCCAGGTGACGTTTGCCAGATAGCCCTTCCGGAGCGCGGAAAAGGCCGCCAGGTAATCGGAGGCCATATCCGGCCTGTGCACGGATTTGAGCAGCAGATGGGTCAGGCAGAAGGCCAGATCGAAGGCCGGATCGCCGTACCAGGCGCTCTCGGAATCCAGAAAGACCGGGCCGTCGGGTCCGGAGAGAATGTTCTTCGGGCTCACGTCGCCGTGAATCAGGGCGCGCTTGGTCTGGAGAGTGACTTCGATGAGGCGGCGCAGTTGAGGGGCGCAGGCGGGATGGGCCGCGGCGGTCACTGCATAATACGGATCCAGCCGCAGACCGGAGAAGATCGCGTCGCCGTTACCCATCCGGGCGCAATCCGGCTTTCCGGCGGTGAATCCATGGATCTCGGCAATCCGCAGACCGACGGCGCGGGCCAACTCCGCGTCGGCGCGGCCGGCGAGCAGATCCTGCTTCCAGTTGCGGTAGCGCTCCGGGCTCAGATGCTCCATGGCGAAGGTGTAGCTTCCGGCGTCCTGCCCCAGCAGCCGGGGCACGCATTGCGGAGCGGCCAGAGCGGCCTGCTTCATCCACTCCACTTCACCCAGATTGCGCTCGACCGGAGAATGCCACTCCGCCGCAACCCGCAGCTTCGGCAGAGCCCGTTTGAGGCAAAGCGGGCCGCGCTGCGTGCGGGTGAGCAGGATGAGCGAAGAGACGCCGCCCGCGAGAGGCGTGAAGCAGGGCTCTTCGCCGGCCTCGATGAGCCCCATCCGCAGCAGGGATGCGGCGAGATCGCGCCGGGTCTCCGAACTGAGGGATGCCTCCCCGTGCTCCATGCTGCAACTGCCGCCGCAACCCATGCCGTCACCATAGTAGCGGCTGCGCGGCCCTTCCGGCCGGCCAGCCGGCGCTCCGGCCCGGCCGCGCAACCCGGAGCCGGGGGGCGCGCAGGCCGGCTAAAACTTGCGCGAGTGCTCGGCGGCCCAGCGTTCGACCACGACCTTTTTTTCGGTATAAAACTCGATCGCGTCCCGGCCCTGCGCGTGCACGACGCCGAAAAAGCTGTCTTTCCAGCCGCTGAAGGGGAAATAGGCCATGGGCGCCGCCACTCCGATGTTGATGCCGATGTTGCCGGCCTTGGCTTCGTAGCGGAAGCGGCGCGCCGCGGCGCCGCTGGAGGTGAAAAGCGAGGCCTGATTGCCATGAGCGCTGCGCTCCAGAAATCCGATCGCCTCGTCCAGATCCCTGGCGTGAGTCAGGCTCAGCACGGGTCCGAAGATCTCCGTGTCGGTCAGCGCGCTTTCCGGAGGAAGCCCGTCGAGGATGGTGGGGTTCAGGAAGCTGCCTTTCTCATAGCCCGCGATCCGCGTTCCGCGCCCGTCCAGGATCGCGCGGGCGCCATCCTTCACGCCGACGCCCACCAGAGACTCGATGCGGGATTTGCTTTGCGCGGTGAGCACCGGGCCCATGTGCACGCCCTCATCCAGTCCGTTCCCGACCTTCAGCGCCTTGGCGGCATCGGCGATGGCCTCCCGGAACTCCCTCTGGGCGCTGCCGACGGTGACCGCGACGGAGACGGCCAGGCATCGCTGGCCGGCGCACCCGAAGGCGCTGTCGTTCACGATCCGGGCCGCCATCTCCATCTCCGCATCGGGAAGAATGACGACGTGATTTTTCGCCCCGCCCTGGCACTGCGCCCGCTTGCCGTGAGCCGCCGCTCGCGCATACACGGCGCGCGCCGCCGCGGTGGACCCCACAAAGCTGACGGCCCGGACCTGGGGATGATCGATCAGCGCCTCCACGGCCGCCCGGCCGCCGTTGACCAGGTTGACCACCCCCCTGGGCAGGCCGGTCCGATGGAGCAGAGCGAAGGCCTTCTGCATGGTGAGCGGAACGCGCTCGGAGGGTTTCAACACCAGGGTGTTGCCGGTGGCGATGGCGTAGGGCAGAAACCAGAAGGGAATCATGCCGGGGAAATTCGAGGGGGTCACCACCGCAACCACGCCCAGCGGCTGGCGAATCATAATCTCATCGATGCCGCGCGCCACATCCTCGAGGTTGTAGCCCTGCATCATCGAGGGGATGCCGCATGCCACCTCGACATTTTCGATGGCCCGCCGCATTTCCGCTCGGGCCTCGGCCACCGTCTTGCCGTTTTCTTGGGTGATGGTGCGGCTGAGAACCTCCAGTTCCTCTTCCAGCAGTTGCTTCAGCTTGAAGAGCGGCTGAATCCTGTCCTCGGGCGGGGTTCTGCGCCACTCGGGGAAGGCCGCTGCCGCCGCGGTCACCGCGGCGCCCACCTCCGCGGCGCCGGCCAGCGGAACGCGGGCCAGCCCCTCGGCAGTGGCCGGATTGACGAGATCCAGAAATTCTGTCGCCCGGGATGCGGCCCACTGGCCGTCGATGTAATGCGGGATGGGCTGGGAAGGATCGGTGGCGGCGCTCACGGCAATCTCCTATGGCAAGCTCGAATCCGGTTCGCTCGAAAACAGATCGGTTGGCGGCCATCTCCCCGCTCCTGCGGGGAAGACCCCCAGCCGAGGTGCGGGTTTTTGCGCCCGCTCGCGGCTTCGGCGACGTTGGCGACGGACCCTAAACGCTTTGGGAAAATCCGTCGGATTCAGCATACCGCAGCGCTCCGCGGG
>JAJYZK010000004.1:0-17428 GCA_021799945.1 Acidobacteriota bacterium | reverse complement strand
GGTGGCGGCGCCGGTCCATCGCCTCCTGCCCGCCGGGGCGGTTGTAGAGTAAGGGTAGCCGGGTGGCGAGCCTCCGGCGGGGAGAGAATGAGCGCCATGAGCAAGACCATGCCTTCCGCCCAGGCGGCCGAGCCGATGACCAGCAGCGAAGTGGTCGGCTGGACCAAAAAACACAATTACGGCACCTGGCGCCACCAGAAAAATTGGACACCCATGCACGTGGTCGATGCCGAGGGTTGTTACTTTACGGCCAGCGACGGAAGCCGATATCTCGACCTCTCCTCGCAGCTCATGTGCGTCAATCTCGGGCACAAGAACCAGGCCGTGATCCGGGCCATTGCGGAGCAGGCGCAGGAGTTGGCTTACGTCCTTCCCGCCTTCGCCACCAGGACCCGCGCCGAGCTCAGCCGTCTGCTGCTCGATGTGCTGCCGCAGGGACTGGAGAAGTTTTTCTTCACCACTTCCGGCACGGAGGCCAACGAGGCCGCGTTCAAAATCGCCCGCCTGTATACCGGGAAGAACAAAATCGTCTCTCGCTATCGCTCCTATCATGGTTCGACCATGGGCTCCATCGCGGCCACCGGCGATCCCCGGCGCTGGGCCATGGAGCCGGGCGGCAAGGGCCAGGGGGTGGTCTTCGCGCCCGAGGTGAATTGCTACCGCTGTCCCATGCGGCACACCTATCCCCAGTGCGGTGTCGCCTGCGCCGACTACCTGGAGCACATGGTCGTGAATGAGAGCGATGTGGCCGCGGTCATCGTCGAGCCGGTGGTTGGAACCAACGGCGTGCTGGTCCCTCCCAAGGAATATCTGCCCCGGCTGCGCGAGATTTGCGACCGCCATGCGGTGCTGCTGATCGCCGACGAGGTAATGACCGGATGGGGGCGCACGGGCGAATGGTTCGCCGTGGACCACTGGCAGGTAAAACCGGACATTCTGGTGACGGCAAAGGGAATCACTTCGGCCTATGCTCCGCTCGGTCTTTGCGCTACCAGCGGCAAGATCGGCGCCTACTTCGAAGATCATTATTTCGCCCACGGCCACACGTATGAGGCGCATCCCCTCACTCTGGCTCCGGCGGTGGCCGCCATCCGGGAGATGCAGCGGTTGGATCTGGTGAAGCGCGCCGCCGCGATGGGGGAGTATTTGGGAGAAAAACTGCGGGCCCTCCAGCTCCGGCGCCCGTGCATCGGAGAGGTTCGCGGCCTGGGGCTGTTCTGGGCCCTGGATCTGGTAACCGATCGCCAGGCGAAGACGCCCTTCAACACCATGCAGGACAAGGTGGATGGGAGGCCCACCATCGTCGATCGAGTGGCCGCGGAGATGATGAAGCGGGGCGTCTATGTGCAGGCTTGGATCAGCCACCTCGTCATTGCGCCGCCGCTGATTGTGGAGAAGAGCGAGCTGGACTTCGCCATCGAGGCTCTAGACCAGTCCCTGGCCGTGGCCGACGACGCCCTGCCCCGCTCCTCCGCGAAGTCCTAAGAGTTTGTTGAAAAACAGGTCTGTGTTCGGGACAAGTCCCAATTCCTTGTGTAGCCGGATTGGCAGGCACACCTCCCGTTGCGCCTCGCTCGGTGCTTCGGCGCGTTTTTCAACAAACTCCTAAGCGCCGGCGCAGCGGCATGCCGCGCACGGGAACCAGCTACAATCGTTTGCGAGCCTGCACATGTTTCAACTCCGCACTCTGGTGGACATTTTCGCGCGAGTTGTCTCCGGCGACCGGGAGCGCGCGTTGCTTTGGCTGAACGCCGCAGGCGAATGGGCGCCGATCACTTCCCGGCAGCTAGCCTCCCGGGTATACCTGCTTTCCATGCAATTCGAACAATGGGGCATTGGCAAAGGCGATCGGGTTGCCTTGCTGTCGGAGAATCGCTGGGAGTGGCCGGTGGCGGACTTTGCAACCCTGCTGGCGGGAGCGGCCGATGTTCCGGTCTACCCCACCCTGACCGCCGATCAGACGGCAGCCCTGCTGGTGGATTGCGGCGCGCGGACCGCCGTGGTCTCCTCCGAAGCCCAGTATCGCAAACTGGCGTCCATCCGCGAGCGCACGCGCCTGGAGCGGATCGTGATCATGGACGATTTTCCGGCGCCCGACGCGGTGAGCCTGCGATCCATTCTGGCGCCGAGCCTGGAAAATGGCGGCGCCGCCGAGCCCCCGGCCGGCTGGGACCGGTGGATGCGCCGGCACGGCGTCGAGCCCGAGGATCTGGCCACGCTGGTCTATACCTCCGGCACCACGGGCGAGCCCAAGGGAGTCATGCTCACCCATGGCAACCTGGCCAGCAATCTGAATTACTCGACCGCGGGCTATTCCTGGGAGGATAAGGAACTTTGCTGCGTCTCGTTCCTTCCTCTCTCGCACATTACGGCCAGGCACCTGGATTACGCCCTGTTCTGCTACGGCGCCACTCTGGCCTACTGCGGGAGCTTTCAACTCCTGCCCGGGGCGCTGAAAGCCGTGAAGCCGAACGTCTTTGTCGCCGTTCCCCGCGTATATGAGAAGGTTCGGGAGGAGGCGGAGCGCCGCGCCGCCCTGCGGCCGGTTACCCGCAAGCTGTTCGCCTGGGCGCTGGCCGCGGGACGGCGGCAGCGCGCCCGGACTCTCAAAGGACAAAGGCCCACGGCGCTGAGCTGGCGACTCGCGGACTGGCTGGTTTTTCGGAAGATCCGGGCCGGTTTTGGAGGCCGCGTCGAGGATTTTGTCGCCGGCGGAGCGCCGCTCGGCATGGATACGGCGGGTTGGTTCGCCGATGCCGGAATTCGAATTTTTGAAGGCTACGGGCTGAGCGAAACCTCTCCCGTGCTTTCCCTGAATACCCCGCGGGACCATCGGATCGGATCCGTGGGCAAGCCGATCGAGTCGGTTCAGCACCGCCTGGAGCCGGATGGAGAGCTTCTGGTTCGCGGACCGTTCCTCTTCCAGAGTTACTGGGGTCGGCCGGAGGCCACCGCCGAGGCGATCGACAGCGAAGGCTGGTTCCACACCGGGGACATCGCCCGCATCGACGACGATGGATTTCTTTACATCACCGGGCGGAAGAAGGATCTGATCAAAACCTCCGGAGGCAAAGCCGTCGCCCCGCAGATGATCGAGACCAGGCTTTGCGCCGAGACGCTCGTCTCTCACGCCGCAGTGGCGGGAGACCGGAGACAGTATCTCTGCGCCGTGATCGCGCCGAACTTTCCCGCGCTGGAAGACTGGGCCTCCCGGCAAAGCATCCCCTTCCGATCGCGGGAGGAGCTGGTGGAGCTTCCAGAGGTTCACGCCGCATTTCAGGAGATCGTGCGGCGGTTGAACGCCGGGCTGGCAAACTTCGAGACCGTCAAACGATTCATTGTCGTAGCGGAGGAATGGACCGTCGAATCGGGCGAATTGACCCCCAGCATGAAGCTCCGGAGGAATATCGTGCTCCAGCGGCATGAGGCCAGGATTGCGGCCCTGTATCCGGAGGCGAGACGACTGGAGAATTCGCAACCCGCGGGCGGCCGGCCCGGACTTTGACGGAAGGGAGCGCTCCTCGCTAACCTCGGTATGGATCGCATCGTATCGAACCGAAGCGATCCCGATCGATCCGGACCGAAGGCCCCGGCGAGAGAGCGCGAACAGAGTGCGCAAGTCCATACGCCAGTGAAGGAGAAATCACGAAGATGCGAGTGGGAATACTGACCGGCGGCGGCGACTGCCCCGGATTGAATGCGGTAATCCGCGCCGTGGTGCGCAAGGGAATCTTCCACCACCAGGATGAGTTTGTCGGCTTCCTCGAGGGCTGGCGGGGCGTAGTCGAGAACCATGCACGGAGCCTGGACCTGGCCGCGGTGTCGGGGATTCTGCATCTTGGGGGCACCATCCTGCGCACCTCCCGCACCAACCCGCGCAAGATGGATGGCGGCATCGGCAAGTGCCTGGCCAGCATCGAGGCCAACCGGCTGGACGCCATGATCACCATCGGCGGGGACGATACGCAGGGAGTGGCCAACGCGCTGATCGAAAAGGGCGTGAAGGTGGTCGGCGTGCCCAAGACCATCGATAACGATCTAAGCGGAACCGACGCCTGTTTTGGGTTTGACACCGCGGTTTCCATCGCCACGGAGGCCATCGATCGGCTGCACTCGACCGCCGAGGCGCACAATCGGGTGATCGTATGCGAGGTGATGGGCCGCGACGCGGGCTGGATCGCCATCACCTCCGGCGTGGCCGGAGGGGCGGACGCGATCTTTGTTCCCGAAAAGCCGATCGACATCGATGTCGCGGTCAAGGCCATTCAGGAGCGTCGCAGCCAAGGCAAGCTCTTCTCCATCATTGTGGTGGCGGAAGGCGCGAAACTGCCCGGCACGGAGAAGCAGGCCACGCAGGGAAGCAAGTTGGACGCCTTCGGGCATGCCCGCCTTGCCGGCATCGGCCAGGCGGTGGCCGAGGCGATTGAAGAAAAGACCGGTCTGGAGACACGCTCCGTGAATCTGGGCCACACCCAGCGCGGCGGCACGCCCACGGCCCATGACCGCATGCTGGCGACGCGGTATGGCTCAGCCGCAATCGACCTGGTTCACCAAGGCGCCTTTGGACGTCTGGTTGTGCTCCGGGGAACGGAGATCACCCACATCCCGCTCCAGGATGCGATCGCCAAAACCCGCACGGTGGGCGACGATCTGCTCGAGCTCGCCGCCGGCCTTCAGCCGGAACGGTGACGCGGGATGGCGCGCGGCGGCGGAGCCGGGCCGGCGGGACGGACGCCGTAAATTTCGATGGAGCCGAGATATCTGCTTGAAATCGTGTATGCAAACGCGGTATAAGCACAGCGGCGAGGCTTCTTTTGCGTGGCGCGGGAGTTCCCAGAGGGAAGTGATCGAATGAGACAACCACCGGCGAGCATCGATGTTTTTCGCGAGGTCATGGACATCCGCCAGGCTTCGGATTATCTCGGCATCAGTCCCGACACGCTCTACAAGTATGCGTCGGAAGGAGTGGTGCCGGCCTTCCAGCTGGGAAATCGCTGGCGGTTCAAGCGGTCGCGGCTGGACGAGTGGATGGACCAACAGTCCGTGCGCGGCGACCATTCCCATTCGGCTCCGTCCGCCTTTGCCGTAGCCGAAGCGAAAAAGCCGCAATCCGTGCGGCCGCGCCCGAAAAAAAGCGCCGGGGGCGTTCCTTAGGGGAGCGCGCTCCCGGGCTCCGACAGATCGCATCTTCCACTCCGGGAGATCTTCCGCTGACTCTGCTCCGGGGTCGTTGCGGGCGGCGCGGGTGGCCACTGTCCGCCAGATTCCCGCCAGGGGCAACCTCGGCAACCCTACCAAGTTCGGATCGACCTGATAGATATATGTGTTGCGATGGATCATCTTAGCCGCTTTCGCGCTTTGCGCAGCCGGATGTCGGAGGCCGGGATTGAGGCCATGCTGGTTACGCATCCGCCCGATGTCCGCTACCTGTGCGGATTCACCGGATCGAACGCCGCGCTGGCAATCGCCGGCGGGCGCGCCGCATTTTTCACTGACGGCCGCTACACGGAGCAGGCGCGCCAGCAGGTGCAGGGCGCCCGGGTTCGCATCGCTCCGCTATCCGCGCAGACCGAGGCCTGCGCCTGGCTGGCCGGGAGCGGCGCCGCCCAGGCTTTTTTCGATCCGGTCCATACGTCGGTCGCCGATCTCACGCGCTATCGGAAGGCGCTCGCCGGGCGCTCCGGGGCGGGCAGAGCCGTCTCCGGAGGCCGCCGGCGCATCTCTCTTCAACCGCTGCATGAGCCGTTGATCGCAACGTTGCGCATGGTGAAGGATGCCGATGAGCTGAAGCTGATGGGGAAGGCGGCGCGGCTGGGCGATGAACTCTTCGCCGAGATTCTCCCGAAGATTCGCGCCGGGATACGGGAGGACGCGATCGCGGCGGAGTTGGAGCATCGCGCGCGCGACTGCGGGGCCGAGGGTATGTCCTTTGACACGATCCTCGTCGGAGGGAGGCGCTCCGCTCTGCCGCATGGGCGCGCCTCGCGCCGGCCCCTGCCTCCGCGCGGCTTCGTCACCCTGGACTTCGGTGTTATCCTCGAGGGGTATTGCTCGGATATGACCCGCACCGTCTTCCTGGGAAGAGCGACTCGCCGCGAGCGCTATGCCTATGACGCGGTTCGGGCGGCGGAGCTGGCGGCCATCCATGCGGTGAGGCCGGGCGCTCTCTGCGGAGAGGTGGATGAGGCGGCGCGCGGCGTGTTGCGCAAAGCGGGTTTGGCCGCCTATTTCTCCCATTCCACCGGTCACGGGGTTGGGCTGGAGATTCATGAAGGGCCGCGAGTCGCGGCATCCCAAAGTCTGGCGCTGGCGCCGGGGATGATCGTCACCATCGAGCCAGGAGTTTACATCCCAGGCCGGTATGGAATTCGGCTGGAAGACATGGTTGCGGTCACCGCCAGCGGAGCCCGCCTGCTCACCACGGCGCCTGCCGGCTGGACCGAAATCTGAGACCTTCCGCCGCGAAATGGCGGGAAATTTGCGGACGAGAGGCACATGACGCCGGAAGAGATTCAAGAACTGAAGGAATTGATCGGATTTCTGAGGGAGAACCGGATCGGCGAGTTTGAGTTCGAGCGCGGCGACCGCAAGGTCCGGGTCAAGTTTGGAGCCTCGGACGAGGGAACGGCGCCGCCGGTTGACTGGGCGAGAATGATGCAGGCCTTCGGAGCGGCGGCCTCCGTTCCGCACCATAACCCGCCTCCGGCCCGCGCCTCCGCCGTCGAGAATTCTGCCTCCGCGGCGCCGGCAGCGGCGTCCGCCGCCGCCGTCCCCAGCGAGGAGCACACCGCGGACCTGCACGTGGTGAAGTCCCCCATCGTCGGAACCTTTTACGATTCGCCCTCTCCCGGCGCCGCTCCCTTTGTCAAGGTCGGCGACACGGTCGAAAATGGGCAGGTGCTGTGCATCGTCGAAGCCATGAAATTGATGAACGAGATTGAATCGGACGCAGGCGGGGAAGTCGTCAGGCGGCTGGTTTCCAGCGGTCAGCCGGTGGAGTATGGGCAGCCGCTGTTCGCCATCCGGCTGCGCTAGGAGCCGGGAGAAAAACAAATCCGCCGCAAGGTAAGCAGGCGGCGATTTGTGGGCGGGAATTCGCCAGGATGCGGGATTCGGCGCCCGGCTCAGTCCGGTTTCGCCGCCGATGCGCGCCTATCGGTGATACGGCGCCGTCAGGCGCCCTCCGCGAGTCGGGCGCCTCCTTGCGGGTATTCGAGGTCTATGTTTCGGAAGCTTTTGATTGCCAATCGCGGGGAAATCGCTCTTCGGGTGATCTGCGCCTGCAAAGAGCTGGGGATCCGCACGGTCGCGGTGTATAGCGAGGCCGACCGCAATTCGCTGCACGTCCGCTTCGCGGATGAAGCCATCTGCATCGGGCCGCCGCGCTCCTCCGATAGTTACCTGAATGTGCCCGCCGTGATTTCGGCGGCCGAGATCGCCGATGTGGACGCGATCCATCCCGGCTACGGCCTGCTGAGCGAGAATGCGAATTTCGCCGAGGTCTGCCGCGCCTCCAACATCAAATTCGTCGGACCGCCCCCCGAGGTCACCCGGCTGATGGGGGAAAAAGAGAAGGCCCGCCAGGCGATGAAGAAGGCCAAGGTGCCGATTCTGCCCGGCTCCGACGGCGTCCTTCAGAGTGAAGGGGAGGCTTCCGATTGGGCCCGCAGCATTGGATTCCCGGTCATCCTCAAGGCATCGGCGGGAGGCGGAGGCCGCGGGATGCGGGTGATCCGTTCGGAGCAGGAGCTGCCCCAGCTCTTCCAGGCGGCCCAGACGGAGGCAGCCAACGCCTTCGGCAACGGCGACCTGTACCTGGAGAAGTTCATCGAGCGGCCGCGCCATATCGAGTTTCAGGTGCTGGCCGACGAGCACGGCAATGTCATCTCCCTGGGGGAACGCGAGTGCTCCATCCAGCGCCGTCACCAGAAGCTCATTGAAGAGGCGCCCTCGTTGCAGATGATGCCAAAGCTTCGAGAGGAGATGGGCAAGACCCTCCGGCGGTGCCTTTCCGCCATCGGCTACCAGAACGCCGGCACCGTCGAGTTCCTCATGGACGAGGACGGAAAGCTCTACTTCATCGAGATGAACACCCGCATTCAGGTGGAGCATCCGGTGACCGAGGCGGTGACCGGAATCGATCTGGTGAAGGCCCAGCTTCGCATCGCCTGCGGCGAGCCGCTCAGCGCGATCCTGCCCGAGCCGGTTTCTATTTCCGGTCACGCCATCGAGTGCCGAATCAATGCCGAGCATCCGGAAAAATTCACGCCATCGGCCGGCCGGATTACGGCATTCAACGTTCCCGGCGGAAACGGCGTGCGCGTGGACACTGCCCAGTATGCCGAAGGGGTCGTGCCGCCCTACTACGATTCCCTGATTGCCAAGCTGATCGTGCACGGCAAAGACCGGGCGGAGGCTATGGCCCGCATGTCCCGTGCGCTGGAGATGTTTGTGGTGGAAGGGATCCACACCACAATTCCCTTGCACCGGAGAATTCTGGAGGATGCGGAGTTTCGCCAGGGGAGCTTCGACACCAAATTCATGGAGCGGTTCCTGGCTCGGTTCTCGGAGCGTTCCGCCGAACGTCCGGGGGAGTCGGAGCGCGAGCGGCGGGAGCAACAGCTCGCTCCGGGCTGAGCCGCGCTCGAAATTCATGGCTGTTATCCGCAATCTGCCTCGCCTTTATCCCATCGTCGATGCGGGCCTGTTGGCGCGCGCCGCTCTCTCGCCGGAGCGATTCGCCTGGGACCTGCGGGAGGCCGGCGTCGCCTTTCTGCAGTATCGAAATAAAGCCGGAAGCGCCGCCGAGGTTCTGCTCGCGGCGGAAAGGCTGCGCGCAATCTTTCCTGTTGGAGAAGCCTGTCTGATTCTGAACGACCGCGCCGCTCTGGCCGCGGCCGGCGACTTCGACGGAGTTCACCTGGGACAGGACGATCTCACGCCGGCCGAAGCCCGCCTGCTTACCGGGCCGTCGAAGCTCATCGGATATTCGACGCATACTCCCCGGCAGGCGGCCGCCGGAGAGGCCGGCCCAGCCGACTACCTGGCGATCGGACCCGTCTTTCCTACCTCCAGCAAAGTGAATCCCGATCCGGTCATTGGTCTGGAGGGCGTTGCCGCCGCGCGAGCGGCCACCCGCAAGCCGCTGGTGGCCATCGGGGGCATCACCCGCGAGAACTGCGCGGCCGTTCTGGGCGCGGGAGCAGACTCCGTCGCCGTCATTTCCGGCCTGCTGCCGCGCGCCGGAGAAACCGTGCAGGCGATCGTGCGGGAATATCGGGCGCTGCTCGGCCTCTAGCCCCGTCTAGCGTCCTGTCTCTGAAGTCCGCATAACAAAGGAACTGTCATCTGAGCGGAGTTTGGCCGGCTGTTGGGCCAAACGGAGTCGAAGGATCTGTGGTTGTTCTTGAGCGAATTTCCGATTCGCCACACGAGTGTGGCGCCCCCGAAGTTCGCAGCATTCATCGAGGCTGGACTGCTATAGGGGAATCGTTGCAAAAGCAGATCCTTCGCTGCGCGCAGGACGACAAGGATTCTATGGCGAATTTCAGAGACAGGAGACTAAAGCCCGGTCTTAGGCAAAGATGCCGGGAATCCACTGGCCGGTCATCGATCGCCTCCTCCACGCCGTCAGGCGAATGCGGGCATCGGAGCGCCGAGGCGCCCCATCCCTCCGCGGCTGAGTTCGGATTGGCGCGATGTGGCGCGCGGATGAGGTTGTATGATGCCGGTACCCATTGCGTTTCTGCAGGTGGTCGATTCCGGAGGAGGAAGCCGCGCACCGATGGCCAGTCTCTTTGCAACCAAACCCCTCGCGACGCTCACCGAAGAGGCCAACGAGCAGGGAGCCCACACACTCAAGCGGACCCTCGGACCCATCAATCTGATTACCCTGGGCGTCGGCGCCGTGATCGGGGCGGGGATCTTTGTGCTGACCGGCCAGGCCGCAGCCCTGCATGCCGGTCCCGCCGTGGCGCTGAGCTTCGTCCTCGCCGGAGTCACCTGCGCCTTCGCCGGTCTCTGCTATGCCGAATTCGCTTCGATCATTCCCATCGCCGGCTCCGCCTATACCTATGGCTACGCCACCCTGGGAGAACTGGTGGCCTGGATCATCGGATGGGACCTGGTGCTGGAGTATGCCTTTGGAGCGGCTACCGTAGCCTCCGGCTGGTCGGGCTATTTTGTCAGCCTCCTGGCGCAGATGCATATCGATCTTCCGCCGCAGCTTACCGCGACGTTCGGCTCCTCGCTGTATTTTTACGATCACCAATGGATCCCCGTAGCCTCTCTTCCCAAGGCCGCGCATACCGCGGGTCTGCCCCACGTTACAGGGAGCTTCAATCTGGTGGCCTTCGCCGTCCTGTTGCTGGTCACCGCGGTGCTGGTGGTGGGCATCCAGGAGTCCGCAAACTTCAACTCGGCCATTGTCGTGGTCAAGGTCGCGATCGTCGGGTTATTCATCGTGCTGGGGAGCGCCTATCTCTTTCACCACCCCGGGTTAGCCCAGGCGAACTGGCATCCCTTCATTCCGCCCGCGCAGGGTCCCGGGAGATACGGTTTTAACGGCATCGCGGCCGGAGCGGCCTCCGTGTTCTTCGCCTACATCGGGTTCGACGCCGTCTCTACGGCGGCTCAAGAGGCGCGCAATCCGCAGAGAGATATGCCCCTCGGACTTCTGGGGTCTCTGCTTCTCTGCACGCTGCTCTATATTCTGGTGTCCCTGGTGCTGACTGGACTGGTCAATTACACCAAACTCGATGTGGCCGCTCCGGTGGCCCTGGGCATCGACGCCACCGGAGTGAGATGGGGGGGATTTGTGGTGAAGCTGGGAGCTGTGCTCGGGCTGGGCAGCGTGATGCTGGTGATGCTTCTCGGGCAGTCCCGCGTCTTCTACTCGATGTCGCGCGACGGGCTGCTCTGGCGCTGGGCATCGGCCATTCATCCCCGGTTTCGCACCCCATGGATCTCCAATATTGTGGTGGGAACGATCGTGGCCTTTCTGCCCGCCATGCTGCCCATCGAGCGGCTGGCCGAACTGGTGAATATTGGCACGCTGCTGGCCTTCACCATCGTGTGCGCCGGCGTGTGGATTCTGCGCCGCCGTCATCCGGAGCTGAAACGGCCCTTCAAGACCCCGCTGGTTCCCCTGACGCCGATTCTCGGGATGCTGAGCGCGCTGTATCTCATGTTCAAACTGCCGGAAATTACCTGGGTGGTGTTGTTCGTCTGGCTCGCAATTGGGTTGGTCATTTATTTCAGTTACGGCGTCAAGCATAGTAAGGTGCGGGCGGCGAGCCTGGTGGGGCTTGCCTCCACGCCTTCCGACCGCATCGGGTGAGGATCCGACGCAACTGCGCTCCGCATCACCCCTCACGCGAACCGAGATCGCGATACCCCGCCGGCTGACTTTATTTACTTGGAAGACGGAACGGGTATACTTTGTACGCCTCGGAGGGGAGGCCATCGATGAAGAAATATCTGGCGGAGCTGATCGGCACATTTGTGCTGGTCTTTGGCGGAGTTGGCAGCGCGGTGCTGGCCGGGAAGCACATCGGCTTTGTGGGCATAGCGCTGGCCTTCGGATTGTCGCTGCTGGCAATGGTCTACACGGTCGGACCCGTTTCCGGGTGTCATTTAAATCCCGCGGTGACGCTGGGGGCGTTCATTGCAAAAAGAGTTGGCCTGCAAGACGCGGTCTTCTATGCGGTCGCGCAGATCGCCGGAGCTATCGTGGCCTCCGCGGTGATTCTAACCATAGCGCACGGATTGCCCGGCGGCTATGACGCCTCGGTCTCCGGCTTGGGAGCGGACGGTTACGGGATGCATTCTCCCGATCACTTTTCCATGGCTGCCGGCTTCACAGCCGAGGTCGTCTTGACTGCTTTCCTGGTGATTACGGTGCTGGCCTCCACGGATGCGAGCGCCCCCGCTGGCTTCGCCGGCCTGGCCATAGGATTGGTCCTGACGGTTTGCCACCTGGTCTGCATCCCCATCACCAATACTTCGGTGAATCCGGCGCGGAGCATTGGTCCGGCGATCTTCGTGGGAGGGTGGGCGTTGCAGCAGTTATGGCTGTTTCTGGTTGCGCCTTTGATCGGCGGAGTGATCGCCGCGGTGGCCTATTTGGCGATCCGGCCGGTCGCGGCCCCGGCCATGGACCGGTAGGCGGGAGGGGGCCGCGCCGCGGCGCAGGAGGCTGCGGCCGGGAGGCCGCAGCGCTTCACGCTGTGGTTTTAGCGCAGAATTGGTCGAAGGCGCGGCTCAGCTCCTGCGCGATGATGGGCGCCGTCGCCGACTCGATCGCCGAGCGCGGCATGAGGTAGACGAGCTTTCCATCGCGCAGGATGGCAACGGCCGGCGAGCTCGGGGGATGACCTTCAAAGTAGGATCTGGCCCGCTCGGTCGCTTCCCGGTCCTGCCCGGCGAAGACCGAGATGGAGCGATCGGGCTGGATTTTGTTTTGGAGGGCGATCCTGACTCCGGGGCGCATCTTGCCGGCCGCACAGCCGCAGATCGAGTTGACGACGATCATGGTCGAGCCGGGTTTGGCCAAAGCCTGGTCTACTTCCTCGCCGCTGCGCGCTTCCTGAATGCCGGCTCGGGTCAGCTCCTCGCGCATGGGAATCAACATAATCTCGGGGTACATAGCAGCTCCTCTCGCCCAGGTCTTTGGTTGCGGTCTTTCGGTTGCGGTATTTCGGTCGCGCTCAACGCCCCGCGGCCCGGTCTTCCAGGCGCGGGAGAGCCCGGCGCCCCTTTATTGTAAGGATTCGGCGCCCGTTTCGCCAGCGGATCGGCAAATCCGCCGACGGTCTTTGCCGCCGCCCAGTTTCGCCCGCGCCGGATCGTTGCTTGGGTGGTTGCCGGGGGCGTGCAGAGGCGGGTTCCTTGCCGCCGGGAGCGCGTCCGGCCTGATATACCTTGATGGAAAATGCAGTTTCAGCAGAACGTTCCCCTCGCCCCTCTCACCACCTTTCAGATAGGCGGACCCGCGCGCTGGTTTGCCGAAGCGGCGTCTGAAGAGGATATCGCGCACGCCGTGGAGTTCGCCGAGCGCCGGGGCCTGCGCCTGCTCGTGCTGGGGGGAGGAAGCAATCTGCTGGTCTCCGATGCGGGGTTTCCCGGACTCATTCTCCGCATCGCGCTCAAGGGAATCGTTCGCCGGGACGGCCCCGCCGGCGCAGCGGAGTTTTCCGTTGCCGCCGGCGAGGCGTGGGATGGATTTGTGGCTCACGCCGTCGCGGAAGGATGCGCCGGCGTCGAATGCCTCTCCGGCATCCCCGGCAGCGCGGGAGCAACTCCCGTGCAGAATGTGGGAGCGTATGGGCAGGAGGTTTCCCAGACCATATTGAGGGTGCGGGTCTACGACCGAACCCAGTCCCGCTTTCTTGAACTGCCCGCCGCGGAATGCGGCTTTGCCTATCGCCGCAGCATCTTCAATTCGACACTGCGCGAACGATACATCGTCAGCCGGGTCGACTTTGCGCTTCGCCCCGACGGGGCCCCGATGCTCGCCTATGCTGAGTTGCGGCGCCATTTTGCCGCCGGGGAGGGGCGGCCCGGCCTGCGCGAAGTCCGCGAGGCGGTGCGCTCCATCCGTGCGGGCAAGGGAATGCTGATTGTAGAAGGGGACCCCGACAGCCGGAGCGCGGGCAGTTTTTTCAAGAATCCCGTCGTTCCGGAAGAGAAGCTGGACCGGATCGCTCAGGCCTGGGATGTGAGCCGAGACAGCATTCCACACTATCCTGCCGGGCCGGGCCGGGTGAAGCTCCCTGCCGCCTGGCTGGTCGAGCAGGCCGGTTTTCACAAGGGATATGCGCTGGGAGCGGCCGGAATCTCCTCGCGCCATGCGCTGGCCCTCGTCAATCGGGGGGGGGCCACGGCATCGGAGGTCGCCGCGCTACGGGACTGTATCGTGGAGGCCGTCGAACGGCGGTTCGGCGTCGTACTCGAACCCGAGCCGGTCTGGGTTGCGTAAGCGCCTCGATCGAGGCGGCGGCAAAGGGCTCCGCATGAATCCGCGAAGAATCCGCGAAGAATCCGCGTAGGAGGAATTGTTCGTTTTTCAACAGAATTTCTTGCGGCTCCAAAACCTGGAGTTGACTTATACTGGCGCTGCTTGACGTGGACCATCCACCCTCCCTCCTCCGGATGGAGCCGTTCTCAAGCGGGCTTCCTGCATCCACCTGAACGACTTATGAGCGACTCTGCGCCCGACCCCCGAGGGCAGGTCTCTGCAAATCCGATTGATTCGCCATGGTCTTACGAGCCCTCCGCGGCGGCTTGCGGCGCGCAGGAGCCGGAATCTCCCCTGGCCTCCATCGTCATTCCGAGCCATAACTCGCAGGCTTACCTGGCGGAAGCGATTGAGAGTGCGCTGGGGCAGAATTATCCCGTGCTGGAGGTCATCGTTGTCGACAACGGGTCAACGGACGGGAGCCCCGTGATCGCGCAGCAATATCCGGTGCGCTGCCTGCGCCTGGAGAGGCCGGGTTTGACGGTGGCGCGCAACGCCGGGATCGAGGCCTGTTGTGGACGGTACCTCGCCTTTCTGGATTCCGACGACCGCTTGAAGCCCGATGCGATCCAGTGCGGCGTCCGACTGCTGGAGCGCCGTCCGGAGTGCGCGATGGCCATCGGAGACCACATTTTTATCGACGGGGCGGGAAACTGGATCGGCGACTCGCGCAAGCGAAGCCTGACCTGGGCGGCAACCGGGGATATCTATGAGCTCCTGCTGAAAAGCAACTTTGTCGAGACGATCTCCTCGGTGCTGTTCCGGCGCGATGTTTTCAGCAGAGTTGGAGGCTTCGATCCCACTCTCCGGGCGGCCGAGGATTATGATTTGTATCTTCGGGTCGCCAAGGCATGCCAGGGGGGGTATGCCATAGCTCGGTGATTGCCGAGTACCGGATGCACGGTTCGAATTCTTCCCGAAACGCCGAGTTGATGCTCCTGTCGAGCCTGCATGTCCTGGAGCGTCAGGCCCTGAATCTCGGGAATCTAAAGAGCCGGGCAGCCGCCTTCCACTACGGCGTCCGGGAGTGGAAGCGGCAATACGATCGCCGGCTTGCCGCGGATCTGGGCGGCGTCATCAGGAAGCGGCAAGGCGCCGAGGTGGCGCGAAAATTGCGCCTGCTGGCTCACTATTATCCGCCGGGACCGGCGCTCGCGCTGCTACGGCGGCTCCTGCCTACCGGCGGGTGGGCGGCCCGGCACGGCCGCTCCTAGCTTATGTTGCTTTCAGCAATGCTATGTTCTCGCAGCAATTTCCATTTCGGGCGCCGCTCCGCCGGGCTTACCGCCGCCTGCGGCGCCTCCGCCTGGCCTTCCGGACCAAGGCAATCATCCTGGTGTATCACCGAGTCGCCGATCCGGCCATCGATCCGTGGAAGCTTGGGGTCTCCCCTGAGAATTTCTCCCGGCAAATGGAGGTGCTGCGCAGGGAGTTCCATCCCATTTCCCTGCGGCAGTTGACGCTGGCCAGCTCGGATCGGAGCCTTCCGCCGCGGCCTGTCGTGGTCACCTTCGATGACGGATATGCGGATAATTACCTCCAGGCTCTTCCCCGCCTGCGGGCCTTCGAGATTCCGGCCACCGTCTTTGTCGCAACCGGATTTCTGGGCGTCGATCATAACCTCTGGTGGGACGATCTGGCGGCGCTGCTCCTGAGCCCCTCGCCGGCTCCCGAGCGGATCCATCTCACCATCGCCGGACAACGGATCGACCTTTTCCTTCCCGCTTCGGTAGTCCCGTCCCAGGTCTCCCGGTGGGCTGCCTGGGAGCCCGTTCCGGGGCCCAGGGAGGCGGCCTATTTGGAGCTGCATCGGCGCTTTCTCGGGCTGACCGCCCCGCAAAGGGAGGAGGCGCTGCGCCAAATTCGGGAGGTCCGCGGGATCCCCAAAGGGCGGGAGCACCGCTGCCTCACCGAAGAGGAGTTGCGCCTGCTGGCCGGAGGGCCGGAAATTGAGATTGGCGCTCACACGGTAAACCACCCCGTCCTGTCGGAACTGGACCGGGCGGAGCAGATTCAGGAAATTGCGGGCGGCAAGCGGCGTCTGGAAGCGCTGACGGGAATGCCGGTGCGCAGCTTCGCATATCCCTACGGCAAGAGGAATCACTATAACCGCGCCACCAAGCGGGCCGTGCGCGACTGCGGCCTAACCTGCGCCTGCTCGAACTTCGGCGGTCCGGTGGCTACCGTCACCGATCGATTCGCGCTGCCCCGATTCCAGCCCATGGATTGGGACGGCCCGGCCTTCCGCGCCATGCTGCAGGCTTGGAGCCGCGAGTGAGAGGCGCGAGTAAGAGGCGGCAGGGCAATCCCGCCGGCCTCGCGCTCCCGTCGCCCTCCCCGTCCGAGGAGTACCCCTGGCGGAGGAAATGAACTAGGCTAGGCATACATGGAAGTGCATGCTCATCAGTTGCGCTGCGTCGGCTGCGGACAGGCGACGGCTCCGTCAGAGGTGCGGAAGGACTTTCGCTGTAGCCGCTGCGGCGAGTTGTTGGCCGTGGAGTATCCGTCGTGGAGTCCGGCCTGGAATGTGACCTTTCGGGGACCGGGGAGCGGGGAAGCGCGGGCCCAGACCTCCGCGCACGGCGCGCCGAACCCGGGCGCATTGCGGTGGCTCTGGAGGGAGCGGAAGCTCTCGAATCTCGCGGTGGACCGGAGCGGAGTCTGGCGCTTCCGAGAATTGTTGCCGATTCTGCGCCGCCCGGAGGAGGCGGTCACCCTGGCCGAAGGCAACACGCCGCTCTACCATCTGCCGCAGTGCGGCGATGAGTTGGGCATACCGGAGCTATATGCCAAACACCAGGGCATGAACCCAACCGGTTCCTTCAAGGACGCCGGGATGACGGCGGCGCTCTCCCAGGCGCGGGAGCAGGAATACGGATGGGTTGCCTGCGCCTCCACCGGAAACACCTCGGCCTCCATGGCCGCCTACGCGGCGCGCGCCGGAATGCAGAGCCTGGTCCTGCTTCCCCAGGGCAAAATAGCCTGGCCCAAGCTCTCCCAGGCGATCGATTATGGCGCGGTTACCTGCCAGCTCGATACCGACTTTGACGGCTGCGTCCGGGTGCTGACCGAGCTGATGCTCCGGGCCCCGGTCTACCTGCTGAATTCCGTGAACCCATACCGCCTGGAGGGACAGAAAACCCCGGCCTTCGAAATCGCCGAGGCGTGGGATTGGTCCGTTCCTGACCACGTCATCGTTCCCGGGGGAAACCTGGCCAATGGCGCGGCTCTGGCCAAAGGGTTCCTCGAAATGAAGCATCTGGGGTTGACTTCAAAAATCCCCAAAGTCAGTGTGATCCAGGCCGAGGGCGCCAATCCGCTCTACCTGAGCCTCCTGCGCTCCGACGGTCGGGCGCTGGATCCGGTCCAGGCGGAGACTCGCGCCACCGCGATCCGCATCGGCAATCCCGC
>JAJYZK010000254.1 GCA_021799945.1 Acidobacteriota bacterium | reverse complement strand
AGACGATGAAGGAGCCCGGCACCGGCTCGGCGGCGGCCATCTCGGCGAGCGCGGCGATCTCGATCGACATGGCGAGCGCGCCGATCAGGTAGGCGAAGACCACGCCGGGCCCGGCATAGCGGATGGCGGTGCCGCTGGCGAGGAAGAGCCCCGAGCCGATGATCCCGCCGAGCGTCATCAGGGTCAACTGGCCGGCGCGCAGGGTGCGTTGCGGCCGGTCGCGGCGGTCGCCCCCGCGGATCGGGGCGGCGGTTCGCCGGCCGAGGCGCCGCCCAGCTCCGAGATGGCTCGGGCGCCTTGCGCGGCGGCCTCCGCCCAGGTGGCCAGCGCAGCCGGATCGCGGCCTTTGAGGGCTGCTGCGGCGCGCAGGAACATCACGCCGTAGAATGGGCCGGAGGAGCCCCCCAGCGAGGATTGCAGTGCGCGCCCGAGAAGGGCGAAGGTCTCGGAAAGCTGATCGAGCGGATAGGAATCCAGGCCGTCGCGCACGGTTCGAGCCCCCCGGGCCAAGCTCGCGCCCAGATCCCCATCGCCCGTCGCTTGATCCAGAGCGGTCAGCTCCGACTCGGCCTCCAGCATGGCGGCGCAGGCGGCGCGAATTGCGCGGGCGGCCCGTTTGCCGGACGCCGTTTGCGGGCTTCCCGCCGCGTGCGGGGGATCCTGGGGAGCTGATTTTTTCCCGCTGGGGCTATGAGCGCGATCCGGGCTCCGCTCTTTCCACAATCGATCTTCGAGGCGCGCCGGCGAAGTCTTCGCGACGTTCGGCCAGCCCGGCGCGGAAGTGGGACTGTCCAGCCGGCGCAACCGCTCCTCATCGACCTCCAGCAGCGTGATCGAGATTCCCGCCATGTCCAGCGAGGAGAGGAACGCGCCCGAGTACACGCGCTCCACCCGCCATCCTCGGGAGGTCAAATGGGTATAGGCGCGGCGAGCGGCAATCGCCAGCTCCATGGGCGTGGTCGATCCCAGATTATTCAGCATCAGGACGAGGGGACGGTCGGGAGAAAAGCCCCGGGCGGCGAGGATGGAGTCGACCAGCGTGTCGGTCAAGGCATCCGCCGGCTCCATCGGCATGCGTCGGACGCCGGGCTCGCCGTGAATGCCGAGGCCCAGCTCCAACTCCGACTCGCCCAGAATAAAGCTGGGCTTGCCCGCGGCGGGCGCGACGCCGGCGGAGAAGGAGAGCCCCATCGTGCCCATGCACTCGGCCGCAGCTTCGGCCGCCGCGCTCACTTCCTCCAGGCTCCCGCCCTCGGCCGCCGCCGCTCCGGCGATCTTATGCACCAGAACCACGCCGGCCAAGCCGCGGGCGCCGGCGGCGCCGGGATTCCGGATGGCCACGTCGTCGGCGACGACCACGATTCTC
Source organism: Acidobacteriota bacterium (assembly GCA_021799945.1). Classification (GTDB taxonomy): domain Bacteria; phylum Acidobacteriota; class Terriglobia; order Terriglobales; family Acidobacteriaceae; genus PALSA-350. The sequence continues at coordinate 3,859 of JAJYZK010000254.1, read as the reverse complement.
ACTGCAAGCCCCTCGCTGCGGGCCATCTCGGCGGCGAGCCCGAAGTTCAACCGGTCGCCGGTGTAATTCTTGACGATGAGGAGCGCGCCCGGCCTGCCGGTCACCGCCTGGATGGCGGCGAAGACCGCATCGGAGCTGGGCGAGGTGAAGACCTCGCCGGCCACGGCGGCGCTCAACATGCCCTGCCCCACATAGCCGGCGTGGGCCGGCTCGTGCCCGCTGCCGCCGCCGGACAGCAGAGCGACCTGGCGATCCCGCATCCGCTCCGCATCGGCGCGCACCGCAACGTTGTGCCGCTCCAGCAGGGCCAGGCCGGGGTCGATGGCGAGTAGTCCGCGCAGCATCTCCGGGACCACGGATTCGGGGCGGTTGATCAGTTTCTTCAAAGCAGGAGGCTCCGAGGCCGCCGGGACATGGAGGCGCCCCGGGCGCGCATCCATCATATTCTTTTGCGCATATCGTATGCGGGCGCATTGCGGGCTGGCGGGGAGAGCCGGGGAGCGGAGAGAACGGAATGGAGCGACGGAGCGACGGAGCGACGGAGCGCGGCTGCGGTCAGCCGCCCGCGATCGAAGGGATCACCAGAATTTCGTCTCCGTCCTTGAACTCGTATTTGTCGTTGCCCAGAAAGCGGATGTCCTCGTCGTTGACGTAGAAGTTGATAAAGCGGCGGATCTTCCCGTCCGCGTCGCGCAAGTGTGGCTTGAGAGCGGGAAAAGAGCTCTCGATCTCCGCGATAAGCTGGACCAGATTCGCCGCTTGCGATTGAATTTCCCGGGTCCCGCTGGTGTGTTTTTCAAAAGCGCTGGGCAGCACAACTTTAACGGACATAGCTTCCCTCAACGGCCAGCGCGGCGCGCCCGCCGGCCAGTCTTTTCAATTCCTGGTCTTCGGCCACCAGCGCTTCAAAATCCGCCAGCCTTGCCGGGATGGCCGGACGCTCCTCGAGCTTGCCATCCAGCGCATCCAGAGTCTTCAGTCCGTTGCCGGTAATGGCCAGCACGGTCAGGTCGTCGCGGCCGATCTTTCCATGCGCATACAGGCGCGCGGCGACCGCGGTGGTGACGCCGCCGGCGGTCTCGGTAAACACGCCCTCGGACTCGGCCAGCTCTTGGATGGCGGAGACAATCTCCACGTCGGAGACATCCTCGGCCCAGCCGCCGCTGTCGCGGATGGCGCGGATGGCGTAGGTTCCATCCGCCGGATTGCCGATGGCCAGGGAGCGGGCGATGGTTTTGGGCCGCTGCGGCTCAATGTGGTCCGCTCCGGACTTCACCGCGGTGGAGATCGGCGAGCACCCGGTGGCCTGAGCGCCGAAGAATCGAACCTTTTTCTCCTCCACCAGCCCCAGTTCGATCAGCTCGGCGAAGGCCTTGCGGATCTTGGTGATGAGCGCGCCCCCGGCCATGGGCACAACGATGTTGTCCGGGAGCGTCCAGCCCAGTTGCTCGGCGATCTCGTAGCCGACGGTTTTGGAGCCTTCGGCATAATAGGGCCTGAGGTTTACGTTGACGAAGCCCCAGTGGTAGCGCTCGGCGATCTGCGAGGAGAGCCGGTTCACCCGGTCGTAATCGCCGTCAATCCGCACCAGCGTCGCGCCGTAGACCTGGGTATTGAGAACCTTCGCCATCTCCAGGTCGGCCGGCACCAGGATGTACGTCTTCAGGCCCAGACGGACAGCCCCGGCGGCCACGGCATTGGCCAGGTTGCCGGTGGAGGAGCAGCCCACGGTATCGAAGCCGAAGTTCCGGGCCGCCGCCAGCGCCACCGAAACGACGCGGTCCTTGAAGCTCAGCGTGGGCAGACAGACGGCGTCGTTTTTGAGGTAAAGATTGGCGGCGCCGATGCGCTTCGCCAGCCGCGGGGCGGCCAGCAGCGGGGTCATTCCCGTGGGCGTCGTGGGGACAAAATCCTCCGAAACCGGGAGCATGGCCTGATAGCGCCACATGCTGACCGGCCCGCGAGCGATGGCGGCGCGGGTGAAGGTCTGGCGGGCCGCCTCCATGTCGTACTGCACCTCAAGAGGAGAGAAACAATCGTCACAGATGGAAAGCGGCTGGTTGCCGAAGCGGCGGCCGCACTCCCGGCAGCGTAACTCGTAAGCGGATGCCATCAGACCTCTCTTCGGAGAGGAGCGGATGCACGGGCGAAACGTGACGACTCAATGCTGCGGCGTAACGAGGAAATAGCGAGATGCGCGATACTGTCTGTGCACCCCGAATCTCATGTTTCCCGTTTCCTTGCGGAACGCAGGAGAGAGTTGACACCATACTCCCGGTTTGCCCGGGCAGGTTGTCGTGGCGTCACAGGGCCCGTCCCTCAGCCACTCTTCATGAAATTCAGGCTCGCTCCCAGGGAGCAAACTTGAATACTCTAGTTTGTAGCACACTTGACCGCGCGCCGCAACGGCCGCCCGTTCCTCGGCAGGCGCTCCGGTTCGGGGCCCCGTTTTCCGGTCCGCGTTTCGGGTGGCCTTCCGCGGGGAGACGACTGCATCCATTGGCCTTTTCCGACAGCCTGAGCGCAAAATCCCGGGCCAACAATAACTTCGGCGCCCGCATCTCACGAAGGTACCCGTCCCGCTCCTGGTTTCTTTCAGCCGGTCGGTGGTCCCTGTTCCTATGACGCACACGACTTCCCAAAGCGCCTGGCGGGAGCGGGTCCAGGCGCTCAAGAATGTTCCCCCGGTGCTCCGCCTTCTCTGGGAGTCGGGGCCGGCCGTGGTCACCTGGGGAGTGATTCTGCGGGTCGCCGTGGCCGCCCTGCCTTCGGGCATTGCGCTGGTCGCCGCCTGGATTATCAATGGCGTGCAGCAGGTATTCAGCCATCATGGCCTGCGGCCTCACTTTGTGGCCATGGTGGGATTCGAAGCCGCTCTCAACGTTACCGCCGGGCTGCTCAGCCGCGGCATCGACTATGGAGACAGCCTGCTGGCCGACCGCTACACGCACCACGTGAGCGTTGAGGTCATGCGCCAGGCGGCGCAACTCGATCTGACGACCTACGAAGATCCCGTTTTCTACGACCGTCTGGAGCGGGCGCGGGTGCAGGCGACGGACCGTCTGGCCATGATCCAGCAGCTCGGCCGCCTGTTGCAGCAGACGATGACCACCCTGATCTGGACCGGCATCCTGCTCTGGTACTCGCCGTGGCTGGTGATTCTGCTGGCGCTCGGAGTGCTGCCGACCTTCCTCGGAGAGACGCACTTCGCCTTCCTGGGCTACGCGAAGAACTTCCGCCAGACACCGGCCAAGCGGCAGATGGACTATCTGCGCCAGCTAGGCGGCAGCAAGGAGGCGGCCAAGGAGCTCAAGCTCTTTAATCTGAGCGCCTATCCCACCGACCGCTTCACCGGGCTCTCGCAGCGGATTTACGACGAGAATGTGGCCCTGTCGCGTAGGAAGCTGATCGCCGGCGGGGCGCTGGGCGTCGTCGCCACCCTGGGCTACTACGGCGCGTACGCCTTCGTCATCTGGCGGGCGTTGCACGGAGCCTATCGCAGCATCGGCATCTTCTATCTGCTCACCAACGCCATCATTCAGGCTTCGAGCAACCTGCAGCAGGTGTTTTCGACCGCCTCCGGCATCGCCGACCAGGCCCTTTTCCTGACCGACCTGCTGGCCTTTTTTGAAATGAAGCCGACGGTCACCTCCCGGTCCGACGCCCGGCCGGCGCCGCGGCCGATCCGCCGCGGTTTCGAATTCCGCAATGTCGGCTTCAGCTATCCGGGAGCGGAGCGCCGGGTGCTCTCGAACTTCAATCTGACCCTCTCCCCCGGAGAGCGCATCGCGCTGATCGGGGAAAACGGACAGGGCAAAACGACCCTGGTCAAACTCATCACCCGGCTCTATGACCCGAG
>JAJYZK010000253.1 GCA_021799945.1 Acidobacteriota bacterium | reverse complement strand
AAGCGGAGCCGCATTCGGCTAGGAGGGCCAAAGCGCCCGCAGCGGCGATCGCCAAAACGGAGAGCTATCCCATCGCGTCGGAGACCTGGCTGGTTGAGCCGATACTCGCGCCCGATTTCACCCTACCTGACGCCATGGGCTCCATGCGGTCCTTGAAAGATGCTGCGCCCAAACCTTCTTTGCTGGTCTTCTTCAGAGCCGATTGCCTGGAAAGTCAAAAGCAGTTGCAAGCTCTGGAACGGACTTGGCCGCAGTGGCGGAAAGCCGGCCTGAGCGCATTTGCGCTGCGGGTTGCCGGCACGAGCGCGAACGCCGCGGTCTCGACATCCACCGGGGATGTCGTCTTGCCATTCCCGATTCTCACGGCGGATGAGGCGACGGGCGCAATCTACAACATATTCCACAGATACCTGTACGAGCGCCGGCGCGATATGGTCCTGCCCACTTCATTTTTACTGAATGAAAAAGGCGAAGTGATTAAGGTCTATAACGGATTTGCTGATCCTGCGCGCATCCTCCACGATCGCCTTTCGGCTCCCGTCGACACCGACCAAACCGTTCGGATGGCGCTTCCTTTCCCGGGACGGTATTTTGGAAGCGGATTCCACCACAATTACTTCACCTACGGAATTGCATTCCTTCAATACGGATATCTCGATCAGGCGCTTGAATCTTTTCAAGCCGCCGTGCGCCATAATCCTTCGCACGCGGAGGCGTACTATAACATTGGAACGATCTACCTTAACAAATCGGAAAATGATCAGGCGCTGCAGTATATGGAGAAAGCGGTGGAATTGGACCCGGCCGACGCTGACGCCTGGAATAATCTTGGGAAAATCTACGGAGAGAAGCAAGATTATGACCGCGCTCTGCGAAGCTTTCAGCGAGCAGTCAGCTTACGCCCAACCTACGTTCTGGCTTTGCAGAACCTGATAAAGCTGTATGTGTATTTACAGCGGCCTGAGGACGCAATTCGCGCCCTGCAGAAGGCGATTGTCATCGATCCCTCCGAACCGGAGCTGCACATGGGTCTGGCGACGCTGCTGGTGAATCGCAACGATCTGGCTGGCGCACAGCAGGAGTTTCAGAAAGTGATTGAACTTCGCCCGGCCGATGCTGAGGCGCTCAACGACTTGGGCGTAATTTTTATGCAAATGTCCGAACCAGATCAGGCACTTCAGTGTTTCCAGAGATGTTTGCGCGTAGCGCCTGATTTCGCCACTCCATATTTAAACATCGCGTTGCTTTTGAAAAACTCCGGCGACCGCCAAAAGGCCCGCGAGGTGCTCTCGGCGTACTTCGAAAGTCATCCGGACAATGCCGCTGTCCGACAGGCGATTGAGGATTTGGACAAAGGCAAATGAGCCACTGGCGTCCATATTCGGCGCTCCGCGGGCCGCTTACGTGGCTTATTTGTATGGTGTTCATGCATCCATCTGCGGCATTGGCGCAGGTAGGAAGCCAGCCCGGAGATCGCGGTGACATTGTGGGAACAATCCGCGATGACAAAGGGGACCCCCTGGACGGAGTCAGTGTGGATCTGAGTTCCGATCACGCCGACAAAATACTCCAAACTGCTCTCAGCGCGAGTAATGGGCGGTACTCGTTTGTGGGTATCAGGTATGGCGCGTATACGTTGGTCGCTCACCGGAATGGGTACGCCACAAAGGAGGCGCATGAGGTGGCGCTTGCATCGCGCACCGTGGTGTTGGACCTTAGGCTTGCGCAAACTGCTGGCTTTCTTCTGTCCGCCCCCGGGGATGTCAGGGGCGACCTTGATTCCCAAGCCAAGGCCCCGGCCTTCGCCGCCGCTGGGGTGAAAGGGAGCACGACTGCAGGCGGTTATTCCGCGGCGGCGGAGGAGGAAGACACTGCTGCGGTTCTGCATGGGGTTGCGGGACTGTCCTGGGAAGATCTCGCCAGCGTAGATGAATCCGAGGCGAGCGTCGATTGCAGTGAGGAGATGCGCCTGTTGCGGTTGACCCGATCGGACCCCAAAGCATTCGACGCGAACCATCGGCTCGGCTTGTTTTATCTGGAACATGGGGATGCGGGGCAAGGAATTCGTTACCTGCAAATCGCCCAACGCGCCGAGCCCGCCAATCTCCGGAACTCGCACGACCTTGCCTACGCATATATCGAGAACAGCGACCCTGTCGATGCAATCGCGTTGCTTTCGAAAGGCGCCGCGGAGGCGCCCGCAGATCCGATTTCGGACAGGCTGCTGGCCGAGGCATATCTCAGCACCGGTGACCGGCAAAAATCGATCTCCTTATTGCAGGCCGCGTCGAAGCTCGACAAGAGCGAGGGGAATTCGTATGGGTGTGGGGTCGGCTTGATTATCGCTGGATCGCCCCAAAGCGCCGACAGCATATTTTCGACGGCTCTCGACAGGCGCCCCACATCGGCGCGTTTGTGGCTGGGATTGGGGCTTGCGCAGAGCCTGGAAGGAGATAAAAAACAAGCCATACAATCGATGCTTCGGGCTGCCGACACGGACCCCGATTATGCTCCGACCTACGCATTCCTTGCAAATCTCGCGGGGGTTTCGGAGGGGACCGATCTTCAAATCGGCCGTCTGCTGAAGGCGTATCTGGCGACGCACGCCGGCACGCCGGCGGCGCACTACAACTATGCGATCGCCCTATGGAATGCCTCAAAGCACAATCCGGCTACCGCAGCTTGGTCCGAAATCGAGTCGCAGCTCACGCGCGCACTCGCACTGAATCCGAGGTCCGTCGAAGCGCACTATCAGCTCGGCATAGTCTATGCGGGTGAGGGACAATACTCGCTCGCAGTTCGCGAGCTACAAGCCGCCACACAACTCGATCCCAATAAACCTGAAGCGCATTATCGGCTGTCGCAGGCGTATAGACGAGACGATCAGAAGGGACCCGCTGATCGGGAGCTTCAGGAATTTGAAAGGCTGCATGCCGAGCACGAGGAGGATCGAAGCGCCGGGATTCTCGTGACCGAAGGATTGAACATTCATAACGTGGCTTTGCCGCCGTGCAATCAACCGAAAGACTTACCTGACAATTCCGGGCCAGGCGACGGCGCACCAGGCCGGAGGGAGTGAGCCGTTGCGGAGGCTGTTGGACGACAGATTCGCACTAAGGTCAACCGTCCAGCAGTTCGTGAAGGCGCGAGGCGGGTAGATTTGGGCCTGGAGATGGCGCGGCGGAGGAACAAGCAGGATTGCCCTGCGGCGCCTGGAAAAGACTCGCAGCGTAGGTTCTGGCTTCAGCCGGAAGGCGGTTGCTGAAAACGAGGCGCGATGAGGAGAAAATTTCCAAACTAGTCCCTTTCGCGGCCCTGGCGATACAGGCGGCGCAGGTCGCATGAGCAGGCCAAATTCCTCGGTCGCGACGCTTCACTCGCAGGCGATCGTCGGGTCGAATTCGGCCCGGTCAAGTTGTCCTGAATGCGATCCCGCGCTCGCATCGCATCAGCGGCGGAAAGTTGAATACGCTGCACCAGTCAACTCAATGCAGTCTGCCTTTCGCCAATCCCGCGAGGAGAACGAGATCCAGGCTGCGCCTGAGCCGACTATATAATGACGAGAGAGCTTCCAAAGCGAAATGTTAGAAGCATTCATCGTTCGATTGCCTGAACGGCGTCAACCTCCGCGGCGTGGTGGTCAATGAGTTCAATTCTCCATAAAAGGACTTATGGCTTGGCGCTAGTAGTTCAGCTTTTCGCTATATCTGCGTTGCCTCAATCCACTAAGCCATATTCCGGAAAGAGCTTCCAACTTCCCGCAAATGCAGCGGCGGCTGGATCGCAGGGAAGCCTGACCCAGACGATAGCGGATTACGCAGGCCTGCTTCGTTCCGACCCGAAGAACGTCGCCGCCCGCCTGAGAATGGGTCTATCGAAGGGGCAGACGGGGGACTTTGCCGGAGCCGCGGCGGAGTTTGAGAAGGCCATCGCCGTAGATCCTGATTCCGCACAGGCTCACTACGACCTCGGGGTCGCGATGGTCGCGGGGTCTAAAGGAGTTCCGGACTGGGTCGGCGCCACGGCTGAATTTAAAACGGCGGTCCGGCTAAGTCCGGATTTTCTCGATGCGATCAATATGCTCGGATTGGGATTGATCGAATCCGGGACCCCGATGGCCGCGATTCAGGAGTTTAGATCGGCGCTGAAGCTGAACCCCAACTCGGCGGAAGTTCATTTTGACCTGGGGAGGGCGTTGGCCGGCATCGGTAAGATCGACGAGGCGTATGCCGAGTATATCGCGGCAGTAAAACTCAAGGCAAGATATCCAGAAGCGCAGATTGCGCTTGGAAATATATGTCTCGAAAAAAATCAAGTTGCGGCCGCGGCCAAGCGCTTTAAGGCGGCGCTGGTTGTTAATCCCGACCTGGAAGAAGCGCATTATGGCCTGGGAAGGGCGCTGCGCGCCCAAAATGAGGCTGCGGCTGCCGATATTGAGTTCCGGCAGGCAAAGGCGCTGACGCAGTTTCGATTAGATGCTGTGCGCTCGTCCCATCTTAGCAATGAGGCGCTGGACCTCGCCAAGCACGGTGATTTTGTCGCCGCGCTCAAATCCGCGAAACAGGCTGTTGTGCTTAAGCCCGATAACGCGGTGGCGGCATTTAACTTGGGACTGTTGCTGGCCGATTCCGGAGATCTCGCGGGGGCGATCCGGGAATTGCGGGATGCTATCTCCTTAGAGCCGTTTCAAGGGGTTTTTTACGCCAGCCTTTCCCGGATGCAAGAGGCGACTGGCGATCGCCGAGGCGCGATCGAAAGCCTACGACGCGCTGTGTTACTGGAACCTTCGAATGTGACGTTAGAAGGCAGGCTGAAGACGCTGGGCGCCCAGGATATGACGGCTCCGCAGAAACATATCGGCCAAGGTTATTCCAAAACAGCGTTTCCCTATGGAGCGGTTTCGGATACGGCGAAGGACCACTTTGCATTCGGCGAGGAGTTGAACAGAAACGGCGATACGTTAGGCGCTATCGGAGAATTTCTGAGAGCGTCGACGCTTCAACCCGCCAATAGCGATATCCGCTACCGTCTCGGGCTCGCATATGAGCGTATCGGTGAAGACGATAAAGCAGACTTGGAGCTGAGAGAGATGCTGATGCTTTCGCCGGTGTCGGTGAATGGGCGCCTCGCGTTGGGCAGGCTGCTTCTTCGCCGCAGGGAGGACAAAGAGGCAGCCGCCGAGTTCCGGGCTGTTCTTGCGATTCAAGCGGACAATCAGGCCGCCAAGGCGCTCCTGGATCGA
>JAJYZK010000252.1 GCA_021799945.1 Acidobacteriota bacterium | reverse complement strand
GGTGGGCGAGCGGGAGCCGCCGGTCCGGCCGCCGCAATACGATTTCTCCATTCCGGGAGAGATTTCCGCGCCAGCCTTTGGGTTGCACCTTCGTGGAGAGCTAAAAATCGAGGGAGACAGTTCTCCAGAGGTTTTCGCCACGCTGCGGGCCTGGAGGCCGGGCGACCGGGTTACCCTGCCACACTCCCGGGGACCCAAAAAAATAACCGAAGTGCTCGACCGGCTGCGGATCTTCGGTCCGGAGCGAGCGGCATGGCCGGTGATAGAAGTGATCGAAAAGGAAGGAATCCAAAAGGCAGGCGACGGGCCGGGTGGCCGGGCGGCCTCGAGAATCGTCTGGATGCGGGGCGTGACCGTCGATGCCCCCGGTTTTCGCTTTCTCGTGCGCAGTCTGTCGGAATGACCCTTCCGGATGACCCTTCCGGCCGGCTTCCCACAGCCTGTTCCGATCCCGGCGGAGTAGAATAAACATGCGTGGCGGGGGAACGGGGCCTGGATTCGAAAGCAATGGAGCCTTTGCCGGACTGAGGGTTACATCTGGAGGGTGGCTTGAATTGCCGGATGGGCCTCCGGGTCAGGCTTGGCGCGTCTGCCGCATCCTCCGCGTCTTTCTGATGGGGCGCGGCATCCAATCGGGCGGCGCAAGAAACGAGGGCATTCGTGAATTCGACGGTTAAAACGATCATCTTCTGGGTGTTCATTCTGGCCTGCCTGGTCCTGCTCTGGCAGATCGTTCAGAAGAGCACTGGCATGAGCCACGACCGGGAGATCTCTTTTTCGCAATTCATGGAAGATGCCCAGCAGGCGAAGGTCAGCGACGTCACGGTCGTGAACAACGAAGTTCACGGCCATTTCGCCAGCGACAAAGAGGCCTTCCACACCACGGTTCCGGCCAATTACCCGGACATGTTCAAGATCCTGCAGGACAACAAGGTCAGCATCACGGTAAAGGACACGCAGGGCAGCTCGTGGCTCCCGATCCTGCTGAATTTTGCGCCGGTCATTGTCATCGCGGCATTGTGGTTCTTCATGCTCCGCCAGATGCAGAGCGGCGGCAACAAGGCGCTTTCCTTCGGCAAGAGCCGGGCCCGCCTGCTCTCGATGCAGCAGAAGAAGATTACCTTCAAGGACGTTGCCGGGGTCGATGAGGCCAAGGAGGAATTGAAGGAGATCATCGAATTTCTGAGAGAGGCGCAGAAATTCCAGAGGCTGGGCGGCAGGATTCCCAAGGGCGTGCTGCTGGTGGGCCCCCCGGGCACCGGCAAAACGCTTCTGGCCCGCGCGGTGGCGGGCGAAGCCAACGTTCCGTTCTTCTCCATCTCCGGCTCGGATTTCGTGGAAATGTTTGTCGGCGTGGGCGCCAGCCGGGTGCGCGATCTTTTCGAACAGGGCAAGAAAAACGCTCCCTGCATCATCTTCATCGACGAGATCGACGCCGTCGGCCGCCATCGCGGAGCGGGCCTGGGAGGCGGTCACGACGAGCGCGAGCAGACGCTCACCCAGTTGCTCGTTGCCATGGACGGCTTCGAGTCCAACGACGGAGTCATCCTGATTGCCGCCACCAACCGCCCCGACGTGCTGGATCCCGCGCTGCTGCGCCCGGGCCGTTTCGACCGGCGCGTCGTGGTGGGGCGTCCGGATGTTCGCGGACGGGAAGAAGTTCTTCGCGTGCACGCCAAGAAGGTTCCTCTGGCCGAGGATGTGGACCTGCGGGTGCTGGCTCGCGGCACTCCCGGGTTTTCCGGCGCGGACCTGGCGAACATGGTCAATGAGGCCGCGCTCAACGCCGCCCGCGCCAATCGCAAGGCCGTGCACCAGTACGATTTCGAGCTGGCCAAGGATAAGGTCATGATGGGCGCGGAGCGCCGCTCCATGCTGCTCACCGAAGACGACAAGCGCGACACCGCCTATCACGAGGCCGGGCACGTGCTGGTGGCCGCCAAGCGCGACCATGCCGATCCCCTGCACAAGGTCACCATCATCCCCAGAGGCATGGCGCTGGGCGTCACCATGCAGTTGCCGGAAGAGGACAAGCACACGGTGACCAAGGATTATCTCGAGACCCAGCTCGCCATATTGATGGGGGGCCGCTGCGCCGAAGAGATTTTCATGGAGCGCAAGACCACCGGAGCGGGAAACGACCTGGAGCGGGCCACGGACTTGGCCCGGAAGATGGTCTGCGAATACGGCATGAGCCGTCTCGGACCTCTCACCTTCGGGAAGAAAGAGGAGCAGATCTTCCTGGGCCGGGAGATTGCCCAGCACCGCGACTTCTCCGAGGAGACGGCCAGACAGATCGATGCCGAGGTGCGCAGCCTGGTGGACGAGGCTTACAACTCCGCATACGCCATTCTGGGCGCGAACAAAGAAACGATGCACCGTCTGGCGCAGGCGTTGCTGGACCGCGAGACCCTGGACTCCAATGAGATCCGGATGGTCATCGAAGGGCAGGACCTGCCGCCGATGCGGCCGCTGGGGCCGGCGCCCGGGAGCCCGACCGGGGAGGCGCAGCGCTTCAAGCCGGAGCCGGGGCGCGCGCCGGGGTTCGGCGGGGAGGGGCAACCCTCGCCGGCCTGAGATCTTCGCCGGCGGAAATCCCGCGAGGGCGGCTGCGGCCGCCCTCGCACCGTTTCGCGGCTTCGCCGGGCGGCGGCGGTCCGCCTGGGGCGAACTCCTGCGACAATATTTCCAGCATGTCTCGTCTCCTCCACCTGCCGGCGATGCTGGTTTTGGTTTCGCTTGCCGGCTGCGGATATCACACCCTCGGCTCGGCGGCGCACCTGCCGCCGGACGTCCATACTCTGGCCATTCCTGTCTTCATGAATCAGACGCAGTTCTATCGCACCGAAACGGTGATGACCGAGGCGGTGCAGCGCGAGTTCACCGACCGCACCCGTCTGACGCTGCTCACCCGGGATGGCGCCGACGCCGACGCCACGCTGCATGGGACCATTCTGGAGGAAACCATCCAGCCCCTGACCTACCGCACCGACGCTCCCTCCGTCTCCTCGGGCCAGAACACCAGCTTCACCTCGAGTTTTCTGGTAACCATCAATGCAAACGTAACTGTTACGGCGCGCGATGGCCGCATTCTGTACCGGCACACCAACTATCTCTACCATACGCAGTTTGAAACCACCTCCGACCTGACCAGCTTTATCGAAGAGGATTCGCCCGCGGTCGAGCGTCTCTCCCACGACTTCGCGCAGGCGCTGGTGAGCGATATTCTGGAGTCGTTCTAGCGTGTCCGCCGGCGCCCAGGGAACGCTTCGCAGTTTCTCCTCCTCCGACCGCTTCCTGGCCGAAGTGCGCGCAGCCTCCGCCTCGCAAGCGGGCGCCCGGGTCCCCATGCGCGCCGGATACGTATTCCTGGGCGATGAGGTGTTTTTGTACGAACGCTGCCGCCGCGCGGCGATCGACGGCCTGGTGGAACCCGCGCTTCGCGGCCTTTCGCTCAGCGAGGTCGACCTGGCCTCCACCGGCATCTTCGAGGCGCTCGATCGCGCCCGCACTCCGTCGCTCCTGGCGCCGTTCCAGATCATATTTGTCCGCGGCCTGAAGATTCTCTATTCCCGAGGCGGCAGGAAGGAGGAGTTTGCGGCGATCCGGGAGTATTTTCGTTCGCCCAACCCGCAGGCTCTCCTGATCTTTGTCGCCGACCATCTCACCATCCCCGCCGATATCCGCCGGATGGAGATGCAGGACAAGGAGCGCTACGAGCGCATCCGCGATACGTTGGGCGAAGACTGCGGCATGGTGGAGCTTTGCCGGGTCGAGGAGTCCGACGCGGCGCGCTGGCTGGTCGTCGCCGCGCAGAGCCGGGGCGCGCAGTTCGAGCCCGACGCGGCGCGGGAGCTGGTCGACGCCCTGGGAGGGAATATGATGGCGATCGCTAGCGAGCTGGAGAAGCTGACGCTGTATGCGGCGGCAAGCGGGCGCATCGGGCTGGGCGACGTGGAGGCGATGGTGGTAGCGGCCAGGCAGCGGTCGCTCTATGAGCTGACCGACGCAATTTCCGCCAAGGACAAGGCGAGAGCGCTGGCCCTGCTGCACGGCATGCTGAACGCCTCCGGCGGCGGAGAAAATTCGGCGATCGGCCACCTCTTCCTGCTGGCCCGGACCTTTCGCCAGATGCTGGTGGTTCTGGAGAAGAATGTGCGCGATTCGCGCGCCATCTGGCAGGCGTTATGGCCGGGTTTCCGCCCTCCGCCCTTCGCCGCCGACGATCTGATCCGGCAGGCCCGCCGTTACAAGTCGCGGCGCGATCTGCTGCGGGCCATCGGCCTGGTCGCACGGGCGGATTGGGAGCTGCGCTCCTCGCCTCCGGACAAGCGGCTGGTGTTGGAGCGGCTGGTGCTGGCGCTGGCCGGGGAAACCGGCGCCGCGCGGCCTTCGGAGCCGGAAGGATTGTGGGTCGAGAACGGCGCCTGAGAGCTCCCTGAGAGCTCATTGAACAGCGCGCCGAAGCAACAGGCGAGGCGCAAGACCCCGTATCTTGACGAACCGCATCCACAAACGGCGCGGCTCTCGACCGTCTGCGAAGCTGTTTTCCACTACGTTCCGAATGCGGTGTCCCCGAGCGCCTACTGCAGCAGGGTTCCGTTCTCCGGGCCGTTCTTGGCCTCTTCGGGAGGAATGACCACCGCCGCGGCGACCTTGTCCTCAGTTTCCAGGTGCAGGAGCCGGACTCCCTGGGTGGAGCGGCCCGCGGCGCGAATCGTTTTGGTGTCGATCCGGATGATCTTGCCATATTGGCTGATGACCATGACTTCGGAACTGTCGTCCACCAGCAGGATCGCCACCACGGCTCCGTTGCGCGCCGTGGTCTTCACGTTGATGACGCCCTTGCCCCCGCGCGATTGCAGCCGGTATTCATCCACATCCGTGCGCTTGCCGTAGCCCTGCGCAGTGACGGAAAGGATGAGGCAGCCACAATTGTCGCCGGCGCCGTTCTTTTTGCGCTCCTTGGGCGTGGCCGCCAGACCCACCAGGTAGTCCGCTTTCGCCAGGTCGATGCCGCGCACCCCGTAGGCCGGCCGGCCCATGGACCGGACATCGTTTTCATCGAATCGGATCGCCATGCCGTGGTGGGTGGCCAGGAAGATGAGCTGATCGCCGTCCGTACGGCAGACGCCGATCAGCTCATCTTCTCCATCGATGCCGATGGCGATGATGCCGCGCGCCATGACATTGCTGAAGTCCTTGAGCGGCGTCTTCTTCACCGTGCCGTTGCGCGTGGCGAAGA
>JAJYZK010000251.1 GCA_021799945.1 Acidobacteriota bacterium | reverse complement strand
CGTCGCGGAGAAGGCCAGGGAGATCCATGCGGGGATCGGCGTCTGGCTATCTCCCTGGGGCGGCTACGCCGAGCAGAAGAAGGAGCGGATCGCTTACGGCGCGGCGCATGGCTACGAGATCTTTCGCGGCGGATATGCGCTTTCCGGACCCCGGTATTACCACGCCTTCGAGCAGGTCTGCCTGGAGATGATTCAGCGGTACGGCGTGAATCAATTCAAATTCGACGGCACGGGCAATGCGGACCGCGTCTTCCCGGGCAGCGAGTTCGATAGCGATTTCGACGCCGCAATTCACCTGATTGAGCGCATACGGCAGACCAAAAACTCCACCTTCATCAATCTGACCACCGGAACCCATCCCTCGCCCTTTTGGGTCTATTACGCGGATTCGATCTGGCGCGGGGGAGACGACAGCAACTTCGCCGGGGTGGGCTCCTGGAGGCAGCGCTGGATCACCTACCGGGATGAGCAGGTGTATCGGAATATCGTGAAGCGGGCGCCGCTCTATCCGCTGAACTCCCTGATGCTGCACGGCATTATCTTCGCCAAGCAGGCGGAAAATCTGGGCGCCGCCAGCGACGAGGACTTTGCCGACGAGGTCCATTCCTATTTTGGAAGCGGCACACAGCTCCAGGAAATGTACATCACGCCCTCGCTGATGAGCCCGGCGAAGTGGGATACCCTGGCCGCGGCCGCTCGCTGGTCGCGGCGGAATGCGCGGATTCTCAAGGACACGCATTGGGTGGGAGGCGACCCGGGCAACCTGGAAGTGTATGGCTGGGCCGCCTGGAGTCCGCAGGGATGGATTGTGACCCTGCGCAATCCCTCCTCCGAAGGCAAAACCTTCTCGCTCCATCTCGAACAGGCGCTGGAGATTCCGGTGGGCGCCGCGAGGAGTTACGCGGCGCACGATCCCTGGGCGAAGGCGGCGCCGGCCCAGCGGTTTTCCCCGGGCAAGCCGGCGGAGATTCCGCTCAAGCCGTTTGAGGTGCGCACCCTGGAGTGGGACCGCAACGGATAAGAGCTTCGACGCAAGCGGACGCCGCGCCTGCGCCGCCTGCCTGCGGACCGCTACTGCGGGCTGTACCGCTGCTTCTCCGAGGGCGTGAACCTAGTCGAAACTGCGCCGGTGACCGTTACAGGAAAAGTCTGCCCGGCGGTGCGCCCATTGAGTCCAGTCGCGGTGACGGAAACGACATAGTTGCCGGCATGCGTGAAGGCATGGCCGACCGCAGCGCCATCGGCGGAGACGCCGTCGCCGAACTCCCAGTGAAACGACAGCACCGGCTCGGGGGAAGAGGCCTCCGCGGCAAAGGGAAGATCCGCTCCGGCCGGCGCGGTGGAGGGAATCCGGGCGGAGAACTGGAGTGGCGCGGGCGCCAGCGCCAGCGCCGCGATCTTGAGCATGCGGACGGAATGCGGAGGCAGGGTGAGGGAAATGGCGCCCCGCCGCGCCGGCTCCGCCCGCGCGTCGCTGAAGATCTCCGCAACGCTGTAGTTCGCCTCCGCGGTCAGGCCCAGATCCGCCAGAGCGATCGTGCGGGTGCGCGGCCGGTCTGTCCAGTTGAAAACCGTCAGCATGCTTTGGGTGGCGTCCTCGCGCAGGAAGAACGTGCTGGGCTGCCCCTCTTCCGGCGCGTAGCTCATCAGGTCCTCGGGAATCGAGGCGCGGGACAAGTGAACCATGTCGAGCAGATCGGCGTTCAGCAGCAACTGCAGCCGGTCGGGGGCGGCGCCCAGCGTAGGCAGATCGTCCCCGATTTCAAACATGCCTCCGGAAACGGCGGCCAGGGCGATGGAGGCTTTGGCCTCATCTAGGGAAAGCGCCTCCGAGTCACCCTCTCCGGAGCGGCCTCCGAAGGCCTGCGGCGAGACGGTGAAGGCGTCCGGATCCGCCACAAAATAATTGCGATTCATGTAGTAGCGGGCGGCGACCCCGGAGGCCGCATCCCGGGTCGCGCTGAAGCTGTGTCCGGTATCCTGCGAAATCCGGCCGAAGTCGACGAGGCCCACCGGGTTGAGCAATTCGCTGCCGTCTTTATCCAGCAGCACGTGGTCGCCCACAGCCGCGCGGATGACGCGCAGGCCGATGCGCTGCGCCTCCAGCGCGGTGGTTCCCGGGCGATAGTAGAAGCCCTCCACGGCGCTGTCTTCCATAAAGTCCAGCTTGAAGTAGCGGATGCCCCATTGTCCGGCCATCGTCATATACGTGGAGCGCAGGTAGGCCTGGGCGCCGGGATTCGTCGTGTCCAGCGCGTAGAGCCTGTCCAACCCGTTGGTCACGGTTCCCAGATGAATCGGCTGGCCGTCGGCGTTGTGGACCAGCCAGTCCGGATGGCGCCGGTAGATCCAGGAGCGCTCGGAAACCTCAAAGGGCGCGGTCCAGATGCCGGGAACCAATCCCAGGCCGGTCACCCGGCGCTCCAGGCCGGCCATGCCGCCGGGGAAGAGATGGGCGTCGGGCGTAGCATACTCGCCCCGGGCATACTGGTAGCCCTCGTCGATGTGAAAAAAGGTGTAGCCCATTTGCCGCAGATGCTGGGAGAGCCACTCGGCGTTGGTGAGCGCCGTACTCCGATTCAGGCCGAAGTAGTACGCGGTCCAGCTCCACCAGCCCAGAGGATTCTCCGCCGTGGTCCTGGCGTTGTGCAGCTTGCGAATCAGCCGGCCGTAGGTTTCGAGCTGGCGATGCAGGCGCAACCCGGCGGCGAAGAGAATGCGCTCGGAGTCGAGGCTCTGCCCCGGCGCCAGCGGCAGATCGAGAGTCACCCGATCCTGCGCGGGCGAATCCGCCAGCGAATTCTCGCGCAGCATCTCGGTGGTTCCCGTGGAATCGATCTCGAATGCGCCGGGGCTCGCGCCGCGGCCATCGGATGCGGTGTGCAGCCGCAGCACGGTGAGAAAGCGGTTGGAGGTCAGCGCCGCGGCCATCAGATCTACATGCGACTGCCGGTTGTAGACCAGTTGCAAACCGACGGCGCGGTGCATGCCGCCCGGCGCGTCGGCGAGATCGCGGATCTGCATGCCCGGGCGATCCTCGCTGAAGCTGTCGGAGAGCACGCGGTCCTGCGCATCCGGCCCGCCGAGTTGGAAGGCCTGACCGGCGGCCGCCTCGGCGACGCGAATGGCCTCGATGTGCACGGTCTTTCCGGTCGTATTCTGCACGCTCACCTGGATTTCGGCGAAGGGAGCGCCGGGATAGGAGCGCAGCCGGCAAATCAGATCCGGCCGGCCCGGCAGCCCGGAGTGAACGACCACCCAGATTCTGGGCCGGGAATTCGGGGGCTGGGAATTCGATGCAGCGCTCGCTTCGGCGAGGGCATTGCCGGCGTCATTCGCGCCGTTATTCGCACTCAGGATGCTGTCGAGGTCGTTCACGAACTGCGCCTCCCCGCCGCTTATCGCTTGCGAACCGGACTGCAAGTCGGGTTGCGAGACGGTATGCTTCGCATAGTCCGCGGCATGCAGCCACTGGCCATCCACCTCCACGGCGATATTGGCCGTGAGCAGCACGCGCCTGGCCGGAGCGGAAAGGGAGAGGGAATAACCGCCGCTGCGCGGGTCGACCTGAACGGTGAGGGAAGCCTCCGCGCCTGCGGTCTGCTGCGCCCGCGCCGCGACGCCGGCGGTGAAGAGGACGAACAGGCTCGCGGACCAGCTCAGGCCTTTTGCAGTGCATCGATTTGGTTTCAATTTGCCACCTTTGAAGAACAACGAAATGCTAATACGAAAGAAGGTCTTTCGGATGGTTGAGATTTAGGGAATATCTGGATTTGTGGGCGAACCCGAAGGCTCCCGTGGCGGCAGGCAGAGAGAGAACGCGCTACGGCGCCGACGCCGATCTTCCAGGCGTCCATTGCGCCATTCCTCTCCGGGCAGGGCAAATTCGCGATGAGAGCCGGGCGCGATGCCGGGACGTCACTCGGAGAAGCGGAGTGCGGCGATCAGCGCTGCTAGAGCGGCGGGCTGATTTCGGCGGCTGGGATAGTAGAGGAAATATCCGGGGAAGGTTGGACACCAATCGCGCAGCACCTGAACCAGGCGTCCATTCGCAATCATCTCCGCCAGAGTCGCCTCCATCGCCGTCCCGATTCCCACGCCGTCCAGGACAGCCTGAATGACCAGATCGGGATCGTCGAAGGAAGCCGGTCCTTGTGGGCTGAGCGAGAGCGCCTTGCGTCCCTTTTCAAACTCCCACCGATAGAGACTGCGACTAAACCGAAAACCGATGCAGGCGTGGCGCTTTAAGTCCTTGGGATGACGCGGAATCGTATTCGATTCGAAATATTCCGGAGAGCCCACCACAGCGAGACGCATCTCTCGGGTCACGGGCGCCGCGATCATGTCCCTCTGGATAAGCTCGCCGAGCTGAATGCCCGCGTCATACCCGCCCGCGATCAGATCGACGGGATCGTTGGAGGAGGTGACTTCCAGAACTATCTCCGGGTAGTTGCGAGCGAACTTTGCGAGCTTTGGAAGAATTACCATCTGCGTCGCCGTCCGCGGGATGATGAGACGGATTCGGCCTGCGGGACGGGCTCGCTGTTTCATGGTCTCCGCGACCGCGTTTCCAATCCGCTCAAGCGCCGGCGCGAGCTCCTGAAGCAGCGCCGCGCCCGCCGCCGTGGCGGACACGCTTCGGGTGGTCCGGGCGAGCATCTGGACGCCGAGCCTCTTCTCCAGGCTCCGCATCGAGTGACTCAGAGCGGACTGGGAGACCCCCAGCCGGGCGGCGGCGCGGGTGAAGCTACGCTCTTCGGCGACGGTTGCGAACGCAGAAAGCTCCGCAAGATCGTTTCTTGCCATTGATGAATGATACTCATAACCGTATGCCGTAGAAAAGGCGCCCGCTCGGGAAGTCCCGGATCTAATCTTCTTGCAGGCGCTCGGTAACCAAACGCCGATGGAAGATGGAGCATCATGGTCATTTCGTTTGAGAACAAGGTGGCCCTTGTTACGGGGGCCGCATCGGGACTGGGACTTGCGACGGCGAAGGCATTCGCAGAGGCCGGCGCCGCGGTAGTGCTGGCCGATTGGAACGGGAACGACGTTCAGGCGGCGGCAAAGGATCTGGCCGGCGAAGGCCATAAGACGCTCGCTGTCCGGTGCGATGTGTCCGACGACGCGCAGGTCGAAGCGATGGTGAAGCAGACGGTGGCGGAGTTTGGCCGTCTCGACGCCGCGTACAACAATGCCGGCGTTCAAAACGTGCTGGCCGAGACCGCCGATGTCTCCCGCGATGACTACGAGCGCGTGATGGCCGTCAATC
>JAJYZK010000250.1 GCA_021799945.1 Acidobacteriota bacterium | reverse complement strand
CAGCCGGGTGGGCGGCGCCGGGTACGCCGCATCCCAATTTTTCTCCGTCGCCGGTCCCGGATAAAGCGTGGAGAGAGCCATCACCGCGAACTGGGTTGCGCGGAAGGGCGTATTGAAGCCCTGGTAGACCGGGTCGCCCTCCCAGCTACCCTCCGGCCGCTGCGCGGCCATCATGGCCTTGACCGCCAAGGCCAGAGGCGCATCGGTCTCCGGCCGCCGGCCCGCCTGGGCCAGGGCCAGCACGGCGTTGTAGGAGATGAAGTCGGCCGGCTTCGCTTTGCGGTCGAAGGGATACGGCCAGCCCCCCTGAGCATTTTCGTAGCTGTAAAGCTGTTCGATGAGGCGATCGATCTGGGCCGCATAGCGGGCGCGATCCACGCTCGTCAAAAACATGATCTTCCAGTCCAGGTCGATCATGTTCTTCGGCGGGTCCGCCACCGCCAGCTTCTCGACCTGATCGCGTTCGGTCAGCCACTCGGGATTCCCGGTCTGCCGGTACACCAGGTTAAACGTATGCCAGCTCTGGTCGGCGATCTCAAACGGGCTCACATCGGGTTCGCAGCCATCGGCCTCGTCGCCCGGCATGGTCGTCAGCCCGTTGTAGTGAATCTTGAGAAACTGCGCATACGGCTCGTTGAAGTGCGGCCGCGGCGGATCATGGGTTACGTTCTGCTCGTAGGCGTCGGCGATCAAAGGCAGGCGGCTGGCTTCGGTGCGCGCCGTATAGATCACCCGCACCCAGTTGGCGCCCTTCTCGCCGTAGAGGGGCCGCGCGTTGTTATAGAGGCGGTCGGTGATGAATTCCAGGGCCGCCCGCTGCGTGGGAGGGTAGCCGTTATGCACCGCGGTCAGGTAGCCGCGCGTGCTGAATTGCGAGGGATGGCAGGCGATGCAGAGCTGCGTTTCGGAGTGCTGCATGGTGGTGCGCAGAGCGATCGACCCGCGCCGCGGCGTGTTGGAGAGCCAGGAATCTCCCATATTCACCAGAAAATCCATCCCCGCGCGCACCGATTGATGCGGGTCGGTATACGGAGGCACGCCGAATTCATAGGTGTGCAACTGAAAGGCGGGATGATCGGCCGCCACCCGGATGTAATATCGCTGGCCAGGCTGCAGGATGCGCGTGCGGAATTTGTACAGGCCGGGATAGTTCTGGGTGGCCTCGATCTGGTAGACAAACTCTCCGGTATTGAAGGGAACCACGTCGGGCGCGCCGGAACTGTCCTTGCCAAGCTGGAACAGGTCGATATCCATGGGAACATCCCGGTCTGTGACGTTCAGAACGAAATAGACCAGCCGCGGTTTGTCCCCGGGAAAATCGAATTTGAACCACTGAAAGCCCTTCATCATGGCCGCGTAGGCATCCTCGGTGGGCGAGGGCGCAAAGGGCCGCTCATCGCCGCTTCCGTAAATGGTCTGCCCGAAGGAAAAGGCCTGCGCATGTTGCCAGGTATCGTTGGGCTGCGCGGCGATCACCCCGGGGAGCAGCGCTCCGGCCGCCGGCTGCCGGGTCGCCGCCGCGAGCAGCGATATCTTGCGCATCGACGTGGCGATCTCCGGCAGGTGGACCGAGGCCGGAGCGGCCAAGCTTACGGTGACGGAACCCGCGGCCCGGGGACGCAGCGTGAGATAGAAGTCCAGATCCGCGCTGTGCAGCCATTTGGCGCCCACGACTCCCGAAGCGTCTTTTACCGTCACCAGAACTGCGTCTTTGCCCTGCACCTCGGCGGGGTTTTTCACCGCAACGGTGATGGCGTACAGGCTGCCGGGCTCCGCCTTGCCCAGCCGGATCGCGCGAACCGGATTCGCAGCCGCCGGCGCCGCCTGGCCCGCTGCGAACACCGCCCGTCCCACATGGGCGAGCGATGCGGTGAGAAGCACGAACGCGGCCCCGAGGACTGCCTTGTCCCGGGTGGAGGGGCGATTGCTGAATCCAGTAGTCATGATGCCGGCCTTTCTGCGTCGCCCGGAGGAGCGCGGCGCAGGTCGCCCAACATGGTACAGAAACGCTTGAAACCCTGTCATTCGGTGAATTGCCGTTCGGGAGGAGGAAGCGGCCACACGCTTCACTCAACTCCGGCCGGGCCAAAGGGCGACCCGCAGCGCTGGTCGCGCGGGCGCCAGGCGGGTCGGATCGACGCCCTGCGTCTCCGGGTCGCGGATGCCGGGCGCAAACTGGAGGCGGCCGACGCATGGTGGGCGAGGCGGGAATCGAACCCACAACCCCCGGCTTAGAAGGCCGGTGCTCTATCCGATTGAGCTACTCGCCCATCTCTTCGCACTCATCTTTTCGTAATTGTAGCGTCCGGGGCGGCGCGTGGGACTGCAAGTCTGTGAACCGAGCAGCCTTGGCGGACGGCCTCCCAAGCAGACGGGCAGGCGCCTGCTGCGGGCCGACATCGGGCGGTGAGCCGGGCGTCGAACGCGACCGGCGGACTTAACCCCCATCAGGAGCGATGGCGCCCAAGCGCAAACTCCAACAGACGCCTCTCCGCCCAGTATCCGTCGTAGCCGTCTGCCGGGGCGAGAAAGGAGCAGTGGCCGCCGCCGGCCGTCTCCACCAGGGAGACATGCGGGTTTGCCGCGAGGGCCTCGCGGGTTGGCGGCAGCATCTTCACGAAAGGGTCGTCCAAAGCATGCAGAATCAGCGCCGGAACGGCGATCCGGTGGGCCACGCGTGAGCTGGCGGCGCGGTGGTAGTAGTCGTCCGCGCCGGTAAAGCCGGAGTGGGGCGCCGTGATGCGGTCGTCGAACTGGCGAAGGCTCCGGATGCCGCGCAGTTCGCGCTCGGAATATCTGGCCGGGAAGAGGCGCGCCTTTCTGCGAAATCTCCGGACCAGTCCGGCAAGGAACTTCCACTCGTAGATGCGATTTCCAGGGGCATGCAGGGCATCGGCGGATGCCGCCAGATCCATCGCCGGGGAGACTCCGACCACCGCCTTCAGGTACCCAGGCGCGGCCTCGCCCAGCTCTCCCGCCAGCTTCAGCACCAGATTTCCCCCCATGGAGTAGCCGACGAGGGCGACCGACCGCAGGTCTTTTTCCCGCGCCACATCGCGCATCACCGCGTCTACGTCTCCGGAAAGTCCGGAATGATACAGCGTCGGCGACAGATGCTCGGCGCCGCCGCAGTTGCGCATGTTCATGCGGACGACGTTGCAGCCGGCGGCCCAGGCCTTGGCCGCAATTCCCAGCATGTAGTGGGAATTGGAGGAGCCTTCCAGGCCATGCAGCAGCAGCAGCGTCAGGCGTCCGCCGGCGTCCGGGCGCCAGTTGCAGTGGCAGAGCACGCGGCTGACGCCCGCCGGCCCGGACTCGACCTCGACCAACCGGGCCTCGGCCGGCGGCAGCGCGTGGCGCCGGGGCCAGAAGTTCCCGGCCAGCGTCTGCAGGTGGGCGTTGCCGAAAAAGCGCCGGGGAATGAATATCTCCCAATCCTCCGCGCGCGGCAAAGCCGCATCGCCGCGGATCGGGCTTTGCGCCTGCTCGTTCATCGTCGCCGGAGGCCGTCCAGTAGCCGCTCCGCGTGGAGAGCGCTCTCCGGTTTTCGTCGGTCAGGATCGGAAGTCACAAGGGTTCAGCCGGCTGGGAAGTTGCGGCTTTCCGGCGCAAGCATTGCGGAAGGCCATGCGCCCCTTGGGGCGGCTAGTGGGGGTCGAACCCACGACATCCGGAGCCACAGTCCGGCGTTCTGCCACTGAACTATAGCCGCCATATAGACTGAAATTGTAGCATTCGCGCGGCTTCGTTCTGCG
This sequence comes from Acidobacteriota bacterium, assembly GCA_021799945.1. GTDB lineage: Bacteria > Acidobacteriota > Terriglobia > Terriglobales > Acidobacteriaceae > PALSA-350. The sequence goes on along the minus strand of JAJYZK010000250.1, from coordinate 1,528 downwards.
CGCGGCTCGCCGGTCCGATGCTGCGGCTCGGGGCCTTCCCGGGCCTGTCTCGCCCGTTTACGGCCAACCCGGGACCGGCCGAAGGAACTCATGCGGAAGGTGGGGCATCCCGAAGTTCTCTCCGCGAGCGGGCCCGGACCGCCGTTGCGCCTGCGCCGGGCCGGCAAACTCTTCGACAATGAAAATCTCGACCTGCTGGCTCACCTGCTGGACGATGCCTTCCGCATTCCCGGCACCTCGCTACGCTTCGGGCTGGACGGGATAGTCGGACTCATCCCTGGACTGGGCGACATTCTAGGCGGATTGGCCTCCTGCATCCTTCTCGTGGCCGCCTGGGTGCGGGGTGCGCCGTACGTCACGCTGGCGCGCATGGTGGTGAACATCGGCATCGAAGTGCTGCTGGGCGCCGTGCCGCTGCTGGGCGCCATCTTCGACGTCGCCTGGAAGGCCAACCGGCGCAATTATCGGCTGCTGGAGCGCCACTTGGCGCAGCCCAAGCGGCAGACGCTGGGAGACTGGCTCTTTCTGCTGACGATTGGCGCCATTCTGCTGGGACTGTTCCTCGCCCCGGCCGTTTTGCTGCTCTGGCTGGTGGAATGGCTGCGCCTCCATCTTTGACTTCGATACAATCGGCACAGTCGGGGCGTAGCGCAGTCTGGTAGCGCATCTGCTTTGGGAGCAGAGGGTCGGGGGTTCGAATCCCTCCGCCCCGACCACCGGCAACCTCGGATATTCCAAGCGATATGGCCGATTCCGGCCACGCATCTGCTTTTTACCGCGACACAGGCATCGATGATTTTGTAGCGGTAGTTTGCCAAAGCTCCGTCCGGGCAAAAGCGCGGCAAGTCTTAACCGGCGGGTTCGTCGCGGCGCCGCCGGAACGCTTCGGTGCGAGACTATGCGATCCTTGAGGGAAGCGATGCGGCTCAATGGAAAGCGCTCCCAGGCAGCCGCAGGCTGATGAGGTTGGTGATGACCAAGAAGCCCTCCGGAAGGCCTTCTGCGAACAAGAAGGAAGCGTTGCCGGCGATGCCCGCCACGATGGAGAAAATGATGCGCGAGTTTGTGAAGATCATCGAAGGCGGGGACGAGACGGTCGCCAAGGAAGATCTGAACGCGCTGATGACTTCGCTGAGCGGCCCCTCGGCGTACGACAGGCTGAGCGACAAGGAAGCCGACGCGAAAGACGAGGCGCAACAGATCGCCTTTGACGCCATGGAGGCCGAGAACGAAATGCAAGCGCGCAAACTAGCCAAGCGCGCACTGAAGCTCGATCCGAATTGCGTGGACGCTTTGCTGGTGATGAACGACCTGGCTGCGCGCACGTCGCGGGAAATGATTGAGGGTCTGCAAAAGGCCGTCGCCGCTGGCGAGCGGACGCTGGGCGCGGAGTTTATCAAGGATCACAAGGGGCGCTTTTGGCTTCTGCTGGAGACGCGTCCCTACATGCGAGCCTTGGAGTGCCTGGGCCGCGCGTTGCTCAACCAGGGCATTCGTTGCGACGCGATTGGAATCTATGAAAAGATGC
>JAJYZK010000249.1:2319-5294 GCA_021799945.1 Acidobacteriota bacterium | reverse complement strand
GTTCGGAACTCCGCAGACCGTGGCCCAGAGGAACCAGTAATTCTTAAGGGACGGAAGATTCGCTTTGGTCAGCTTTCCCAGCGTCTCCTGCGCGCGCGGACCCTGGATGGCGAGCTGCGAGTACATGTCGCTGTAATCGCTGACGTGCACGCCGGGCAGCGAGCCCACCTGGGCGCGAATCCATTGATAATCCTTCTCGCGCGTGCCGGCGTTCACCACCAGCAGATAGTCGTTCTCGCCCAGTTTATGCACCAGGATGTCGTCGACGAAGCCGCCCTGCGGAGTCAGGAGGGCCGAGTAATGGGCCTGGCCGACAGCCAGCTTTGAGGCGTCGTTCATGGAGATGTGCTGGACGGCGGCAAGGGAATTCGGCCCACGGAATTGAATCTCGCCCATGTGGCTGACGTCGAACAGACCCACGGCGGTGCGCACGGCCATGTGCTCCGCGGAGATGCCGGAGTATTCCACCGGCATCTCCCACCCTCCGAAATCGACCATTTTGGCTCCCAGACTCCGGTGGAGGGGATGGAGGGCCGTCTTGCGCAGAGCGGAGGCGGAGGTGGCGGACACGGCGGATTTCCTCGTGAAAAAAGCTGAATCTACACGGTAGCACGTACCGCCGGATGCCGGGCGCCGCCGCAGGGCGCTCTTCGCGGTAAGCTGTTACCGTTGACTCCCGAAGGAACGCATTCGCATCCCGCGGGCGCCCGCGAACCCCGCTGGCCGGCGGCGCTGGCGCTGTTTTCCGTCGGCGCGCTGAATCTCTCGCTGCCGGAGTCGCTGACCGTCGGCCCGGACTGGCTCTTGCTGGCTTTGGTCTTGGGCCTGACCATTCTGGGGGCTCTCTTCGGTCGCCGCGGATGGCCCCGCGCCAGCCGGAAAATCGGCTTCCTGGCGCATGGCGTGGTCACCGCGGACCTGCTCGTTTCCATGTTTCTGCTGGTGCGCTCGCTGCCGTCGCATGCGGTCGCGCCCAAGGCCCTGCTGGGCGCCGCCGCCGCGCTATGGCTGGCGAATATTCTGGTTTTCGCCGGCTGGTACTGGCGGCTGGACGCCGGAGGACCCCACGCCCGGGAGAGCCGCGCCAGGCATACGCATGGGGACTTCCTTTTTCCCCAGATGACGATCGATCCGGCAACTTCGCCCCTGGGCGGCGACCCGGACTGGTCTCCGGGCTTCGTCGACTACCTCTTCCTGGCTTTCAATACCAGCACCGCGTTTTCCCCCACCGATGTTCCCGTGCTCTCCCCCTGGGCGAAACTGCTGATGATGTTGCAGGCCAGCATTTCCTTTACCACGGTGGCTCTGCTGGCGGCGCGCGCGGTGAACATTCTGTGAGGGACGCTGTGAGGGGCGCCCGGCATCGCCGCTGCGGCGCGGCGGGTTTACCGTGAGCGCCTGCGGCTTGCTTTCAGGCGCGCCCGATGGAAGGAACTGACCGAAAACCAGGAAAAAAGCAACATGAGAATCAGGTATAGAAGCCAAAGCGGGTGGTTCGCTCCCCGGCGCCACGCTCCATGATAGCGGTAGACGTTTTCCGCAAAAAAAAGGGCGAACAGGCCAAAGAAAAGACCTGTAATCTCCAGCCAAAGCGTGTTTCCCGCATGCAGGAGGGGGCCGAAGAAGGCGTTGCCGAAGTTTCTGGCGCCGTGGCGGACGCCATGGCCGAGGGGCTGCGGCTTGGCGGTTTGTCGTCCGCCCGTACCGCCGGCAACTCCGTTCGCGGCGCTGCTTTGCGCAGGCGGAGGCCCGGGGCGCCTCTCGTCGATCATCCGGGCCGCTACCCGGACCGCGATCCCCAGCGTCCGGCCGAGTCTCTTCGGCTCCATAAGAAAAGTTTAGCAGCGGCTGCCGATTCGGATTGCCCGGCTCTAACATCAGAAGTAAGGTAAGGGGAAATGGCGCCGCCGGTTGGCGTCCGGGGGTAAGCATTGAATCCTAGACTCCGTAGTCTCATCCAGCTCCTGGGGGAGGCGATCCACGAATCCGTATCCGGCTCCGAGCAGATTTCCGAAGTAGTGCAGGACATCCGCAAACAGGGATTCGATGTGTTGCTGATGCTGGAAGCCACCATTGGACTGAATGAGGTGGAGCGGCAGCCGACCACCGGCCCGGAGGGCGTCCGTCCGGGCGCCATGGCGAAAAATAAACCATTCAACGCGCAGGATGTGCGCTTCCTGCGTTCGCTGCGAATTTCGGTCGATCAGGACGAAAAGGACAACTGAATCCGGCCCCTGGCAGGAAGGGAAATCCGCGGCCGGGGAGCGGCGGGAGCCTTGACTCCGCCGCTACTCCAGCCTCGATTCCTCCGCCTTCCGCGTGTTAGGATCACCGGTTCGAACAAAGCTCCGGAGGAATGGAGCCAACCTCGAGCCGCTTTGGACGACGGGCCCACACACCGGTAATGGGAGACCCTGTTAGACCGTCATGAAGGACACACTGGGCGTACTACTGGCTGGAGGAGCAGGCGAGAGGTTGTTTCCCCTTACGCGGGACCGGGCCAAGCCCGCAGTGCCGTTCGGCGGACACTACCGGATCATCGACATCACCCTCTCCAATTGCATCAACTCCAACCTCCGTCGCGTCTACATTCTCACCCAATACAAAGCGCTCTCCCTCAACCGGCATATACGCGAGGGTTGGACCGGCATTGTCGCCCAGGAGCTGGGTGAGTTTATCGAGATTTTGCCGCCCATGCAGCGGGTGAGTTCGAACTGGTATATGGGCACGGCGGACGCCGTTTACCAGAACATCTATTCCATCGGCGCCGAGCAGCCCAAGCGCGTGCTGATCCTCTCCGGCGATCACATTTACAAGATGAACTACGGGCTGATGCTGCGCCAGCACATGGATGCCGGGGCGGACGTCACGCTGGCCACCCTGCCGATCGCTCCGGAAGACGTCTCACGCTTCGGCATCGTGGAGGTGAATCGAAACGGGGAGGTGATCGGATTCCAGGAGAAGCCGAAGACCAC
>JAJYZK010000249.1:0-2309 GCA_021799945.1 Acidobacteriota bacterium | reverse complement strand
GGACGCCTCGATGGGCATCTACCTCTTCAACGCGGACGTGCTGTTGCCCGCACTGATGAAGGATGCCGAGGATCCCAACTCCTCGCACGACTTCGGGCACGACATTCTGCCTGGCATTCTGGGCAAGTACGCGGTTTCCGCATACAACTTCGTGGATGAGAACAGGCAGAACGCTCTCTACTGGCGGGACGTGGGAACCCTCGACGCCTATTTTGACGCCAATATGGACGTGGCCTCGGTTTCTCCGACCTTCAACCTTTATGACAAGGCTTGGCCCATCCGCACGCGGCAACGGCAATATCCGCCGGCCAAATTTGTATTCGGGGAGCCGGGCCGCACCGGGGTGGCCATCAACTCCGTCATCTCCGCCGGCTGTATCGTCTCCGGAGCGGTGGTGCGCGATAGCGTGCTTTCGCAGGATGTGCGCGTCAACTCCTATGCCGAGGTCGAGTCGAGCATCATCTTTACGCATGTCGATATCGGCCGGCACTGCCGCATCCGCCGCGCCATCATCGACCGCGACGTGCACCTGCCGGAGGGAACGGTCATCGGATACGATCCGGAGGAAGACCGGCGCCACCACTTTGTCACTCCTTCGGGACTGGCCGTGGTCACCCGCGACTACTCGCTCTATGAAAATCCCGTTTCCCCGGACTTCATGGAGCAGTCCTGATGATGGAGCAGTCCTGATCCAGCCCGGGGTGTGATGCCCGATGGAATCCGCAGCCGTAAAAACGATCGCCATTCTGCTCGTCGCCGCTATCTTGCTTTACGCCGGCGATTGGCTGGTTCTGCGCGGCCGGGAGGCGCGGGGCTCCGCCTACTCCTCCGTGCAGGTGCAGGAGTATCTGGCCACGCCGCTTAAGGGAAACAAGGCGGGATACGACTATATGGGGACCATCTCCCAGACCTGTGACCGCTCCCTGTTCCCGCACGGAGGCCAGCCGCCCTGCTGGTGGCTCCGGCGGCATCGGCAGCAATGGGAGAATTGACGCCGCTCGCGCGCAGCGCGGCGCCCTCCGGCGAGGGCTGCTGCGGGCTCCGCGACGGCTAGCCCGCTTGGAACGGAAACGGCTGCGACGGATTCCCGGGCGCGGACAAGCCCGGAAAGCCGTTAGGACAGGGCGGCGGGAACCGCAGGGGCCCCGGCCGCGTATCCTACGGCATGCTTCGCAGCCCGTTTCGCGGCAGGTTTTGCAGCAGGTTCGGATCTGCCGTCATCCATGCGGACGCGGCGACATGACCTCCTTCGCCATGGTTCCCTGGCGCGCCGCCGCGGGAGGCCAGAGCATTCGCGACCTGAAAGCCGGGGCCGTGACCCCATTCGCAAAAAAGCCGCAGGAACCGGAAAATGGCCCGCGCATCTCCGCTCCGGCGGAATCCACGCCGGCGGCGCAGGCTGCGCCCTTCGATTATCCGGAGACGGTGCGGCGTTGCCTGGAGGGCGACAGCCTGGCCTGGGCTGAGCTGGTTCGATCGGAATACCGACGCGTCTACGCTCTCTGCTACCGATTCACTTCCTCGAGCCAGGACGCGGAGGATCTAGTCCAGGAGACATTTCTCAAGATCCATCTGAATCTCCGCGCTTTCAACCCGGCCAAAGGAAGTTTTCCGGTCTGGAGCGCGACGTTAACGCGCAATTTGCTGGTGGATCATTTCCGGCGCGGCCGGCTGACGCGCGCGACCGATTCTCTGGACGCAGGATGGGAGGAGCGGGATTCGACCCCGGCCGGAAACCTGCCCGATTCGCAGCCCGGTCCCTTTGAAGAGGCCACCCGCAGAGAGCTGCAGGCGATGGTCCAGAGCGCCTTGCGCAAGGTCTCCCCCGAATTGCGGGAGGCGGTGATCCTGCGCGACCTGCAGGATTACGATTACCAGGAGATTGCGCAGATTCTCGGAGTCCCGCAGGGAACGGTCAAATCGCGCATCAGCCGGGGAAGAGCGGAACTGGCGAGCATCTTGCGCCGTAATCAGAGACAGGGGATGTAAGTATGGCCGACTGGAAAGCGGAAAAACGAATCCTGCCGGATGCCTCGGGCATGGGTTGCGAAGCATGGGCCGTCTATCTTCCGGAGGCGATGGACGGCCATCTTCCGGACCATGTCGCGCCCCTCTTCGAGCGGCACCGCGCGGGCTGCGAAGCATGCAGGAGAAGCATGGAGGAGGCGAGGCAAGGTCTTGCCTGGCTGGAAATGCTGAAGGAGGAGCCGGAGACTCCCCCCGATCTGCTGCACGCGATTCTTGCCGGCGCCGGCCCGCAGGCCGCCTCTCCGCCGCAGTCCGCCGGCGTGCCGGCGCTCCATTCCCCG